>CAKSPU010000011.1 GCA_934486875.1 uncultured Oscillospiraceae bacterium | reverse complement strand
GCTGATCGCCTATTGTGCATATCTCGCTTTTGGGTACGCCGAGCTTTGCGGCGGCTTTTTTGTATCCTACGGGCAGGGGCTTTGCGCCCTCGGGTATGAAATCAAGCCCCAGAAGCTTTGCAAACGGAGTCACTCGGGGGACGTGATTGTTTGAGACTATCATCATTTTTATGCCGCTTCTGCGCATAGTGTCAAGCCAGTCGAAAAGCCCGTCGACAGGGGTGGGATTGTCGTGGGTGGTCATTGTGTTGTCGATATCGAGGATAAGGGCTGTTACGCCCATTTCACGGAGTATTTCGGGGGTCACGTTCAGAATGCTTTTGTAGGCTCTTGTGGGGGTGAACAGCATTGGCATTTCTCCTTTGATATATGGATATTACTTTTTTGTTTTGTCATTTTCAAGGATATGTCTGCGGTAGGCATAGGCTGCCTGCTCGGTCTTATTGTCGCCGAATTTGTAATAGACCCTGTCCTTTATTGGGTCGGGGAGATACTGCTGGGAGACGTAATGATTGGGGAAATTGTGGGGGTATAAATAATGCTGACCCTTGATATCCGCATCGGTGCTGTCGCAGTGCTTGTTTTGAAGATGACGGGGAGGTGTGCCGCATTCCTTTGTGCGGATATCTTCAAGGGCGGCATCTATGGCGGCTTCGGCGGAGTTGGATTTGGGAGAGGTGGCAAGGAGTATCACCGCTTCCGCAAGGGGTATCCGTGCTTCGGGGAGACCAAGCTGCAATGCGCTGTCAACGCAGGATTTTGTGACTGCCGCTGCGATAGGGTAGGCAAGTCCTATATCCTCCGAGGCTATTACGAGAAGCCGGCGGCAGAGTGAGATTATATCCCCCGCTTCGATGAGCCTTGCGGCATAATGGAGGGCGGCATTTTCATCGCTGCCACGAATGGATTTTTGCAGGGCGGAAAGGATATCGTAATGCTCGTCGCCGTCACGGTCATAGCGGTTGTTGCTTCGCTGGGTGAGGGCTTTGGCTTCGTCAAGGGTTATGACTGCTTCGGTGCCGTTATTTTCAGCTCCGAGAAAGCACAGCTCGCAGACGCTTACCGATTTGCGGACATCTCCGCCGCAGCCACGGGCGATATGCTCGCAGACACCCTTTTCCGCCTTGATTTTAACCCCCGATTCGTCGGATAGGACACGGAATGCCCTTTCGACTGCGGGGATAACGTCCTCTGCGGTGACGGGCTTGAACTCAAAGACCGCACTTCGGCTGAGAATGGCATTATATACATAAAAATAGGGGTTCTCGGTGGTGGAGGCGATAAGGGTTATCTGTCCGTTTTCGATATATTCAAGGAGGGACTGCTGCTGCTTTTTGTTGAGATACTGTATCTCGTCGAGGTACAAAAGCACGCCGTTCATTCCGTCGATTGTGCCTGTATCGGCTATAACGTCCCTGATGTCGGCAGTACCTGCGGAGGTGCCGTTGAGCTTATGGAGCTTCATTCCCGAATTTTCCGCAATTATCCGTGCGACGGTGGTTTTTCCCACTCCCGAGGGACCGTAAAATATCATATTCGGGATATTGCCGCCGTCGATTATGCGCCTGAGATATCTGCCTTTATCAAGAAGGTGGCGCTGACCCACTACCTCGTCAAGGTTTTTCGGGCGTATTCTGTCTGCAAGGGGGGAGGACATTTTTTATCACTGCCTTTTTATCTACAGTTTTATTGGTTATAAGTATTTTCGGGTAAGATCATACTTATAATTATACAACATTTGTTTTGAAAAATCAACATATAAAGAGAAAAAAGCGGTGACAGCAATTAAGTGTCACCGCTTCTGAACTAAGCGATACTATTAACATATTAACGATTAATACTTACGCTTACGAGCAGCCTCAGACTTCTTCTTGCGCTTTACAGAAGGCTTCTCGTAGTGTTCTCTTTTACGAACTTCAGCGATAACGCCGTCCTTAGCACAGCTTCTCTTAAAACGCTTAAGAGCAGTCTCTAAGGTCTCGTTCTTTCCAACGTGAATTTCAGCCATTTTGTTCCCTCCCTTTGCCCTTTGGCAGAGGATTATATACGATATAACTATAACATTATACTATATATCACAATGATTTGTCAAGTGCCTGCACAAAAATTCAAAACAAACTTTTGCTGAGAATTTTGTGCAGAATCACTATCTTATTTTGCCACGATATTTACTATTCTGCCCTTGACATATATCTCCTTGACGATAGTTTTGCCGTCGAGGAATGCCTTGACATCGGGGTGTGCATTTGCCTTTGCAAGTGCGGATCCCTGATCCTCGTCAACGCCTACGGATATCTTGCCCTTAAGCTTTCCGTTTACCTGAACGGCGATCTCGATAGTATCGACTTCAAGCTCCTTTTCGTCATAAACGGGCCAGGACTCGTATGCGATAGTGTTATCGTGACCGAGAACGCTCCACAGCTCTTCGCAGACGTGGGGTGTAACGGGGGAGAGCAGCTTTACTATGCCCTCGGCGTATTCCTTGGGGCACTTTCCTGCCTTGTATGCGGCGTTCATAAATATCATAAGCTGGCTTATGGCGGTGTTGAAAGCAAGGGCTTCAAAATCATCTGTTACCTTTTTGACGGTCTGATGATATACTCTTGTGAGTTCGCCGTCATTGTCGGCTGTGAGGTTTGAAGGCTCGGTGAAGAAATTCCATACACGGGTTATGAACTTCTTTGCGCCCTCTACGCCTGACATACTCCAGGGCTTGGAGACTTCGAGGGGACCCATAAACATCTCATAAAGTCTGAGTGTGTCTGCGCCGTAGTCTCTTACGATGTCGCTGGGGTTGATGACATACTCGGGGAAACGCTTGCCCATTTTTATGCCGTTCTCGCCAAGTATCATACCCTGATGGACCAGCTTCTTAAAAGGCTCCTTTGTGGGGGCGAGACCCTTATCGTAAAGGTATCTGTTCCAGATACGGGAGTACATCAGATGTCCCACTGCGTGCTCGGGTCCGCCGATGTAGAGGTCAACGGGCATCCAGTGCTTTAAAAGCTCTTCGTTTGCAAACTCGCTGTCATTATCGGGGTCGATGTAGCGGAAATAGTACCAGCTTGAACCTGCGGAGCCGGGCATTGTGGAGGTCTCTCTTGTGCCCTTTATGCCGTTGTGGTCGTACTTCTTCCACTCGGTGGCATTTTCAAGAGGTGCTTTGCCATTCTTGCCCTTGTAATCCTCCAGCTCGGGGAGAATGAGGGGGAGCTCATCGTCATCAAGGACGTGTATTTCGCCGTTTTCGGTGTGAACAACGGGAACGGGTTCGCCCCAGTAACGCTGACGGGCAAATATCCACTCTCTGAAATGATAATTTACAGTGCGCTTTGCAACGCCTGTTTTTTCAAGCTTTGCGGTGATCGCTTCCTTGGCTTCCTCAACGGTGAGACCTGTAAATTCCTCGGAATTGATGAGCTTATAGCCCTTGCCCAGATAGTCACCCTTTTCAAATGCCTTTTCGGAAACGTCAACGTGACCCAGCTTGTCATCACCGTCGATGACCTGGATCATATCAATGTTGTGGGCAACAGCATATTCAAAGTCACGCTGGTCGTGGGAGGGTACAGCCATAACCGCACCTGTGCCGTAGCTTGCAAGAACGAAGTCACCGATGAACATTCTGACTTCCTTGCCGTTTACGGGATTTATGCAGGTAACGCCCTTGAGCTCGCAGCCTGATTTGGTCTTGTTGAGCTCGGTGCGGTCCATATCATTTTTCTTAAGGGTCTCGTCGATATATGCCTGTACCTCTTCCTTATTGGTGATACGGGGCATAAGACCCTTTACGATGTCGCCGTCGGGTGCAAGCACCATAAAGGTGATGCCGTAAATCGTCTCGATACAGGTGGTGTAGATGCTGAAATCGCCGCCGCCTACGATGTCGAATTTTACCTCAACGCCTGTGGATTTGCCGATCCAGTTGCGCTGCATTGCCTTGGTGGATTCGGGCCAGTCGATCCCGTCAAGGCCTTCAAGGAGCTTTTCGGCAAATGCGGGCTGGTCTATTACCCACTGCTTCATATTCTTTCTTACAACGGGGTAGCCGCCACGCTCGGATTTTCCGTCAATTACTTCGTCATTGGAAAGTACGGTTCCCAGCTCTTCGCACCAGTTTACAGGCATATCAACATATTTTGCGTAGCCGTCAAGATAGAGCTGCTTGAATATCCACTGTGTCCACTTGTAGAACTTGGGGTCGGAGGTGGCTATCATCTTTGACCAGTCATAGTCAAAGCCCAGCTCTTTGAGCTGCTTGGAAAATGTCTGAATGTTCTTCTGTGTGAAGCCGTTGGGGTGATTGCCTGTGGTAACGGCATACTGCTCGGCGGGAAGTCCGAAAGAGTCATAGCCCATTGGGTGGAGGACATTGTAGCCCTGCATTCTCTTCATTCGGGAAACAATGTCGGTAGCTGTATATCCCTCGGGGTGTCCTGCGTGGAGACCCACTCCTGAGGGGTAGGGGAACATATCCAGAACATAATATTTGGGCTTTGAGAAATCCCACACATCAGTTTTGAAGGTTTCGTTTTCCTCCCAGTACTTCTGCCATTTTGCCTCTATGGCGGCAAAATCGTATCTTTCCAAAATTATCATTCCTTTATAAATTATAATTTATATCATATATATTTGATATCGAAAATTACTTCTTGTTCTTGCTGTATTCGGTGATATCATCGTCAAGGACAAGGAAATAGAGCATTACGCCCCTTATAAGAAGGGTTATAACGCCGAGTATCATTGCGATACCGCCGATCGCACCGAGACCAAGTCCGCTGAGGGCAATTGTTGCGATGCCCGCCTGAATAAGCCCCAGTATGCTGAAAACTATATCTATTCCCACGATGGTGGCGATAGTGTTTTTCGCACCGTCGCTTCCCCTGAAAAATCTGATGAACAGATAGAGGAGTACGGCGGAAAGGGCGAGGTCGAGGAGACCCGAAATGGATATTCCTCCGAATATCGAGAGAAGATATATAAAGGTATTGAAGCCGTAAACGCCGATTCCGATACCTCCGAGTATCCTTGTTTTTCTTTTGCCTCTTTCGTATTTTTCAGGGTCAACAGCCATTCTTGCGGCGTATACATCGTCTATCGAGGACTTTTTTTGAGCTGATGAGCTGTAGGCGCTCCGGTATGTACCCTGAGAGGTGCTGCCGTTGCTCTGATATGTATAAGAGCTCTGAGATGTGCTTCGGGATGTGCCCTGAGCGCTGCTCCGTGGCTTTGCGGGAGCTGCCATATCCTCAAACATCGGCTTCGGTTCAGAGGGCTTTTCGGGAGCTGCGGGAGTGCTGCTTTCAGCGGGTGATGTGGGGGCTGTGCCGTCCATTTCGCTGAAAACGGGCATTTCGATGTCCGAAAGGTCATCAAGGCTGCCCATTGACGGGCGCTCTGCCTTGGTGTCATCAAGTCCCTCCGATGCATCGGGAATATTATCGTAGCTTTCGCCTGTTTCGGGCAGTTCGAGCCCTTCCATTTTAAGTTCGTCCATTGTCAGTACCCCTTTCTGATCTTGTAGATAAACAGTATGCTTTCACGCTTTTGTCAATTAGTGTAAACCATATGAATACGCCGATGAATGCTGCGGCAAAAAGAGTGGCCGTCAAGCCTATGATGACCGCTGTGCTTCCAAGCTCTGACATTGCGGCTGCTGCGGCAACGGTGGTTACAACGGAGAGCGCAAGTGATATGCAGTAAAACACGCCGATTATTATTCTTGCGTAGTTTTTGCCCTTCATATACATCACGATCACTGCGGCGCAGAGGACTATGACGAGGATCTCGCCCAGCCAGTAGGCAATGCCTTTTTCAAGGTCGGGGAAAGTTCTCAGGAAGTTTATGCCTGTGCCTGCAAGCATCAGTATGCCGAGTATCTTTGCTTTGAGCTTTCCCTTTCGGATAAGCTCACGTTCAAGGTAGTCATCATATGCATCTGCGTGAAGGTCTGCCGCTTCGGGCTCTTTATCGGAATAAAGAGCGGAATAGTTGTTGTTTTCCATTTCAAACGCCCCCTTTTTGCCGGTTTATGTCAGTTTTTTATTTTACCCATTCAGATATATCAATGTCCTCGCCGTCTCTCCAGAGACGTTCAAGGTTGTAGAAATCTCTCTGTTCCTTGCTGAAAACGTGTACGACAATATCGCCGTAGTCGATTATCACCCAGTTGGAGCCGTTGTTGCCCTGTACCCTGTTGGGAACAACGCCGCTTTCCTGCATTTTGTACTCCGCTTCGTCGGCGAGAGCCTTTGTCTGTGTGGAAGAGGTTCCGTCGGCTATTACGAAATAATCGGCGATAACGGTGAGGTCGCCTACCTTTATCACCTTTATGTCCTCGGCTTTTTTGCTGTCGAGAGCCTTGACGATTATTTCAAGCTTCTGCTGCTGTGTAAGGTTATCGGTCATAAAAAACCGCCTTTCTTATCTTGATTTTTCGGCATATGCATTGTATGCCTGTGTGGTGCTTTCGGGGATAAGGGAGCTCTTTGCAAGAACATCGCTTATTGAAAAGCGCAGGGCTTCAAGCATTGCTTTGTCAATATCCTCAAAGGCAAGCTTTCTCATTCGGGCTACGTCCTTGTAGGAGCGATCCTCGGAAATGAGGTCGGCAAGATATATTATCTCCTCCGTTCGGCTCATTCCCGCTCTTGCGGCGGTGTGATATCTCACTGCCATAAGCACGTCTTCATCGGAAATGTGGAGAATGTGCTCGGTGTACCACGCTCCTGCTGCGGCGTGGAAGAGGGCAGGGATCTTTTCTTCGACGCTGCTGAGGGGGATAATGCTCTTTTTGCCCATAACGAGCTGTTCCTCGCTTGGTATCTCCTTGCAGATGTCGTGGACAAGCCCTGCAAGGCGGCATTTTTCCCTGTCACCGCCATATCTTTCCGCAAGCCTTACTGCGGCATCTGACACATTAAGGCTGTGGGTATATCTTTTCTTTGATAGCCGTATTTTCAGGATATCCTTTATCTCTTCGATATTTACATCTGCTGCCATTTATTTATCACCTGATTTGTATATAGACTCAGACACAATATATTGTACTACATTTTCGTCAACATAGCAAGATATATCCTGATTATTAACAATTTTTTCACGAATTTCCGTTGAAGAAATGTCGAACGGGCGGGTTTTTATTATGGTTACCCGTCCTCCCATTGCTTTTACGGCTTCCGAGTAGCTTTCTATTTTCAGAGATTCCTCTTCCGAACGGGACACTGCCCCTATGCGGGCGGTCTTTATGATGTAGTCCGCTTTGTTCCAGGCAGGGAGTGTGGCAAGGGAATCGCTGCCTACGGTGAGGACAAGCTCATCATCGGGATAGGTGCTTTTCAGATATCTGAGAGTGTCGGAGGTATAGCTTATACTGCCCTTTTTTATCTCATAGTCGGAGACCTCACATCGGGGGAGCTTTTCAAAGGCAAGCCTGCACATTTCCAGGCGCTGCCCGCAGTCGGCTCGGTTTTCTGCGTTTATGCCCGCTTTGAACGGATTTACAAATGCGGGCATTATTATCACCCTGTCGGGGGATATCTCGCTTTCAAGAAGCGAACGGACTGCGTTTATATGCCCCAAATGAACAGGGTCGAAGCTGCCGCCGAAAAGTGCTGTTATCACTTCTTCTTTTCTGCCTTGGGCAGCTCTATTTTAGGCTCCTGGGGATTTCTCTTGAAAAGCACCAGCTTGTTTCCGATAGTCTGTACAACGTCGGACTTGGTGGCTTCCGCAAGCTGTGCTGCCGCTTCCTGTGCGGAGAGCATTGCGGTCTCAAGGACTTTGAGCTTTACTATCTCCCGTGCTTTCAGTGCGTCATTTACCTGTGTGATGAGATTTTCACCGATGCCGCCCTTGCCTACCTGCAAAATGGTGTCCTCTTTTGCGGCGATGCCTCTTAAATAAGCTCTCTGTTTGCTTGTAAGCATAATTATTTTACTCCTTTTATAACTTCTTCAAATTTTCTCAGTGCGTCGCTTCTGTGGCTGACCCTGTTCTTTTCCTCGGCGGATATTTCGGCAAAGCTCTTATCGCCGTACATAAATATGGGGTCATAGCCGAAGCCGTTGGTGCCAAGCTTTTCATAGCCTATCTTTCCCTCGCAGACACCTGTTACAACGTGCTTTTCGCCGCTTTCGTCAATGTAGCAGATACAGCATTTGAAGCGGGCGGTGCGCTTTTCATCGGGCACGCCTTCAAGCTCGGAAAGAACTCTTGCGCAGCGCTTGCCCTCCTCCGCATATCTTGCGGAATATATTCCGGGTGCGCCGTTTAAGGCATCGACTTCAAGTCCGCTGTCATCGGCGATCACGGGGAGGCGGAACATATCGTAAATTGCCTTGGCTTTGAGATATGCATTCTCCTCAAAGGTGGTTCCTGTTTCCTCCACCTCGATGTCTGCTCCCGCTTCGCTCTGGGAGACTACCTCAAAGCCGTGGGGCTCCAGGATCTCTCTAAATTCCCTGAGCTTGTTTTTATTGTTGGACGCAAGTATAAGCTTCATTATTCCGTATCCCCCTTGTTTTCATCTTTTTTCTTCTTGCCGAAGGTGATCTCCTTGAACAGGAAGCCAAATTTGCCGTCCTTAAGGCTCTTCTTTTCGGCGGGTGCTTCTTCGGGCTGCTCTTCGGGTTTGGCAGTATCTTCATCGGCTGCTTCTTCCTCGCTTTCGGTGACTGCTTCATCATAGGTCACGGGCTGGGGAGCAGGTTCATTATCCGTGATCTCTCCGGAAATTTTTTCGGGTTCTTCGGCTGTTTCCTCGGGTTCGGCAACGGCGGTTTCAACGATATCAGATGCATCTTCCGATGTATTTTCATCTGTTTCGGGTTCATCGTGAGCTTCTTCGGGAGATGCTTCGGCGGTTTCTTCGGAGGATCCGCCGTCTCCTGTAAGTCTCTCGTAATTGCCGCTGAATTCGGTATCGGATATGAACAGGGCTTCCGCATAATCGTGGGCGGAGAAGTCCATAAGGTCATCTATCTTTTCGCCTACGCCCACAAGCTTTACGGGTATGCCGAGCTCACGGTGTATGGTTATGATTATGCCGCCCTTTGCGGTGCCGTCAAGCTTTGTGAGGACTATGCCTGTGATGTCGGCGGTCTCGGAGAAAAGCTTTGCCTGATTTACGGCGTTCTGTCCTGTGGTGGCATCAAGGACGAGGAGGGTCTCGAGTGAGCAGCCCTCTGCCTGCTGGCGGCAGATACGGGTTATCTTTTTCAGCTCGTCCATAAGGTTTTTCTTGTTGTGAAGTCTGCCTGCGGTGTCGCAGATAACTACGTCCGCACCTCTTGCCTTTGCGGCGCTGATGGCATCAAATACCACGGAGGCGGGGTCGGAGCCCTCGGAATGCTTCACTATCTCCGCACCCGCTCTGTCCACCCATACCTGAAGCTGGTCTATGGCGGCGGCACGGAAGGTATCCGCTGCGGCGACTATTACCTTTTTGCCCTCGGAGGTGAGCCTTGCGGCAAGCTTTCCGATGGTGGTGGTCTTGCCTGCGCCGTTTACGCCGATCACGAGAATTACCGTGGGCTTGGTGGAATAGTCTATCTTCCTGTCCTCACCCAGCATTTCGGCAATTATCCTTTTGAGCTCGTTCTTTATTTCGGCGGGGTCCTTTATGCCCTTTTCCTTAACGGCTTTTCTCAGCTCAGTGCAGATATCCACAGAGGTCTGCACGCCGATGTCGCACATTATAAGGGTCTCTTCAAGCTCTTCAAAAAAATCTTCGTCTATTTTGGTAAAGGAATTAAGGAGGGAATTTACCTTTCCCATCATCGAATCCCTTGTTTTTCTGATGCCTTCGGCAATTTTTTCAAAAAATCCCATAGCGTTTCCTCCTTAGGTTTCAGTCGGTCATATCTTCCGCAGGGGGCTGCTCCATTTTCAGAAGTCGGGAAATTCCCTTTTCCTGCATCGTTACGCCGTACATTACGTCCGCTTCCTCCATTGTGCCCCTACGGTGAGTGACGGTGATGAACTGGGTGGTGTCGGTGAAGTTGTGGAGATATTGGGCGTATCTTGTAACGTTCATATCGTCAAGAGCCGCTTCGATCTCGTCGAGTATGCAGAACGGTGCGGGGCGCAGGCGGAGTATGGCGAAATATATGGCTATCGCCACGAATGCCTGCTCGCCGCCCGAAAGGAGCGACAGGCTCTTTATTACCTTGCCCGGGGGCGCAACATTTATTTCGATGCCCGATTCAAGCACATCGTCGGGGTCGGTGAGTGTGAGCTCCGCCTTTCCGCCGCCGAAAAGCTCGGTGAATATCTGCTTGAAGTTTCGGTTTATAAATTCAAAACTTTCGCTGAATTTCTGCTTCATCGTTTCGGTGAGCTCATCTATGAGCTTTTCAAGCTCCTTTTTTGAGCCTGTTACGTCGGAGAGCTGTTCGGACATAAATGTATATCGCTCGGAGACCTCCTTGTATTCCTCGATAGCCGAGAGATTTACGTTTCCGAGGGCTCTTATCTTCTGCTTTACCGTTCCGAGACGGAGATTTATCTCGGTGTTGTCTGCGTCCTTTATGGCGAGGCTTTCCGCTTCGGAGGGGTACAGCTCGTACTGCTCCGCCATATCCGAGATTATTTTGTCATAGGAGGACTGTGCGGCTCTGTGACGCTCCTCGAGGCGGGTCTTTTCCGCTCCGAAGCGCTCCTTGTCGGCATTCTGCTCCTTTATTTTGCTGCGTATCCCGTTTGAACGCTTTTCAAGCTCCAGGTTGTTGCGTTGTGTTTCGGATATCTCCGAATTTATCTCAGCCGTTTTGTCTCCTGCACCTTTCAGCTCTGCTTCACGGGTGCGGATAAGCTCTTCCTTTTCGGCAATTAGCTTTTTCTGCTCCTCTATTGCCATTGCGGATCTTACGGAGCTGTCACCGATGCTGCGGCTCTGCTCTTCGAGGGCTGCAAGGCTTTCCCTGGCGGATTCCCTGTCCTTTTCAAGCTCGGCTCGTTTTATTTTCAGTGAGGACATTTCCGAGGAAATATTCTCACGCTCCTGCTTTAATTTTTCAAGCAGTGCGCCGTCTCTGCCCGATTTATCCTCACCGTCCGCAATGAGTGCGTCGGTTTTTTCAAGCTCTTTGACGGCATTTTCTGCGGCTGCTTTGGTCTGCTCACAGCGCTTTTTAAGGCGCTCGATAAGCTCCTCGGCATTCTTTTTTCCGCTGACGCTCTGCTCCGCAATCTGTTCGATACGCTTCATTTCGGCTTCAAAGCGTATCCTGTCCTGTTCGATAACACGTATCCCGTCCTTTGCGGCTTCAAGGTCGATGCGCATTTTGTCTGTTTCCGCTTTAAGGGCGGAGGCTTTTGTGCGCATCTCGGCAAGGCGCTCTTTTTCATTATCAAGCTCATTTGTGAGCCGCTCTATCTCGTTTTTACGGGTGAGCACGCCTGAGGAACGGTTTGCCGAACCTCCTGTGAATGAACCGCCTGCATTTACCACCTGACCGTCAAGGGTGACTATTTTAAATCGGTAGTTGTACTTTCTTGCGATGCTTCCCGCACAGTCGATGTCCTCTGCGATGACCGTTCTGCCGAGAAGTGAATTTACGATGCCCGTAAATCTCGGGTCGTATGTAACAATGTCAGAACCCAGCGCCACAAAGCCCACGCAGCCGTCAAGTCCGTTTTCGCTGAGGCGATTGCCCTTTACCGAGGTCAGGGGCAGGAATGTTGCACGGCCTGCATTCATATCTTTGAGCATTCGTATGCTGCGCTTGGCGGCATCTTCATTTTCGGTGACGATGTTCTGGAGCGCTCCGCCGAGGGCTGTTTCAACGGCAACGCTGTACTCGGAGGGTACGGTGATTATCTGTGCCACGGAGCCGATTATGCCGCTTATCCTGCCGCTTTTGCCCGCTTTGAGAGCCTGCTTTACGGCGTGTCCGAAGCCCTCCATACTGTTTTCAAGGTCCTGCAGGAGCTTTATCTTGTTTTCCTTTTCCCTTGTGCTGAGGGTCAGGTCGGACAGCTCTCTTTCCGCATCGGCAAGCTTCTGCGATTTTGCGGAAAAAAGCCTGTTTATGCCGCTTGTGCGGTTTTCCTGCTCCGCTCTTTTTTCCTCAAGGAGCTTTAAGCCGTCAAGGACTTCCTTTTTTTCGCTTTCAAGATCTTTTCCGCTCTCTTCTATCGCAGCAAGCTGTGCCTCGGCGGACTGCTGCTGCTCCTTTGTTTCACGGAGCATATTTTCCGAGGAGCTTACGGTTATTTTCAGCTCGGACTGCCTGATGTAGAGCTTGTTGAGCTCGGCGGCGTGTCCCGAAAATTCCTTTTCAAAGCCGTCCTGTCTGCCTGCGGCTTCTTTCAGCTTTTCCGCAGCGGCTGTATAATCCTTGTCGGTTTGGATAATATCCTGTTCGATATTATTTATCTGCGCAAGCTTTTCTTCGGTCAGGCGCTTGTTTTCGCTGTCGGTGAGCTTGGCATTTTCCATCTGCTTTTGCAGATTTTCGATATTTTCATTGTAATGGGTTATCTCGTTTTTATACACCGCAATGTCGGAATGGAGGGTGGTGTTGGCTTTTTCGGCATCAAGAATGGCATTTCTCAGCTGCTCGATGCGGATATTTCCCTTTGCGATGTCGCTGTAAACGGTGCGGTATTCCTCTTCGAGACGGTCGATATCCGCTTCGCAGGCGGAATATTCAGATGTGTTTATGAGGAGCTTGTCGGACAGCTCGGACAGCTTTTCACGGAGCTCTGCAAGGTCGTGGACCCATACGGTTATTTCAAGTGATCTCTTTTCCTCCGAAAGCTCGATGAACCTGGCAGCCTTTTCCGACTGGAGCTTTAATGGCTCAACACGGCTTTCCAGCTCAGCGATAATATCTGTAAGACGCAGGATATTATCCTCTGCCTGAGCAAGGCGGCGCTGGGCTTCCGCTTTTCTGAAACGGAATTTCGATATGCCTGCGGCTTCCTCGAATATGCTGCGGCGCTCGCCCGATTTTGATGAAACTATCTCCGCAACACGTCCCTGACCGATTATGGAATAGCCGTCACGTCCGAGACCTGTATCCATAAAAAGCTCGGAAATGTCTTTGAGACGAACCTGTGCGCCGTTTATGATATACTCGCTTTCGCCGCTTCGGTAAAGCTTTCGGGTGACTGTGACCTCGGGAGCGTCGATGTTCAGAAGTCCCTTGTCATTTTCGATGCAGAGGGTAACGGAGGCAAAGCCCATTGGCTTTCTGAGCTCTGTTCCCGCAAAGATAACGTCCTCCATTTTTGCGCCTCGGAGGGTCTTCGAGGACTGCTCGCCCAGCACCCAGCGGACTGCGTCGCCGATGTTCGATTTTCCGCTTCCGTTGGGTCCCACCACGGCGGTTATGCCCTTGCCGAAATCAAGTTTTATTTTGTCGGGAAACGACTTGAAGCCCTGAAGCTCAAGTGATTTTAAGTACATATTTTTTCCTCGTTACTGTATAATATATCCCATATCGTTTATGAATATCCTGTCATCGGGCAGGCTGTCATCACGGGTAAAGGTCACGCATTTGTCCGCAAAATAAAGCTTGTTTGAACGCTTGTGACCTGCGAGAATGCTCATATTGCGGTTTGACGCTTTGCAGTCCGCTTTCCCTTTTTCCGCAAGCTCATTTTCAATAAGCTCACGCACCCATTCGGAGCGGACAAGCTCTCCGAGGGCGGGGTGATAAAAGCCCGCAACAGCCTTGCTCTCAACGCTTTCTTCGGCGTGGAGACCGAGACGTATCACTTTTATGCCATTTTCCGTGAAGCCCCTCATAAGCTCTGCGCAGAGACGGACGCATTCATCAAAGGGATAGAGCTTATATTCTCCCGAATCGTAAAGCTCCGCAAGCTGTGTTCCTTTAAGCACCGCCACGGGGTATATCCGCACGGTTTTCGGGGCAAGCAGTATTATCTCATTCATTGTGTGGAGCTCATCGGCGGGGGTGCTTTGGTAAAGTCCCACCATCATTTGCAGACCAAGCTCAAAGCCGTGGCTTTTTATTAGCTGTGAAGCTTTTTTCACGTCATCGGCGGTATGCCCCCGTCTGTTTGCGGCAAGGACATTATCGCTCATTGACTGGGCTCCCAGCTCGATCGCCGTTACGCCGAAGCTTTTCAGCAGCATAAGAATTTCCTCGTCGATACAGTCGGGACGAGTGGAAATTCTTATACCGCAAAAGCCGTCTCTTTCGGGCGTTTTCAGATACTTTGCGGCGGTTTTCAGAAGCGAGGTCATATATTCCCTGTCAATTGCGGTGAAGCTGCCGCCGAAAAATGCGATCTCGGTCAGGGCTCTGTCCTCGGGGGAGGTGATGTATTCGTATGCTCCTCTGATAATTTCCTCGGCTTCTTCGGGAGCGGGGGCGTGGGCGGTGCTGCTTATGGTGCGCTGGTCGCAGAAGGAGCAGGCGTTGGGGCAGCCCATATGGGGGATAAATACCGAGATGTTTTTGCGGCTCATCGGGCTTTATACCTCGCAGCCCATAAGCTTAAGAGCTTCTTTTGCTGCCTGCTGTTCAGCCTGCTTTTTGCTGTGTCCCTCGCCGTGACCGATAACGTTGGTATTGAGGCAGACTTCGACTACGAAATGTCTGTCGTGGTCGGGTCCTGTCTGGCTCCTGAGGACATATTCCACCTTTTCTTCGGGATTTCGCTGGATAATTTCCTGCAAAATGGTCTTGTAATCCTGAAGCTTTTTGGCGGTGTTTTTGTCAAGGTCCTTGGGGATAAAGCCGAGAACATATTCCCTTGCGGCTTCCATTCCGCCGTCAAGGAACACTGCGGCTATAACTGCTTCAAAGGCATCGGAAACGATCGAGGGGCGGGTCCTGCCCCCTGTGTTTTCCTCGCCCTTTCCGAGGAGGATAAAATCGCCCAGGGATATCTGCTTTGAAAATTCAAACAGTGCCTTTTCGCAGACGAGGGAGGCTCTTATTTTTGTAAGGTCGCCCTCGGGGAGGTGCTTGAAATGGTTGAAAAGGTGCTCGGAAATTACTATCGAAAGCACGCTGTCTCCTAAAAATTCAAGCCTTTCGTTGGAATTTCTGCCTTTTTTGCACTCGTTTGCATACGAAGAGTGGGAGAGTGCTTCGTGGAGCAGATTTTTATTTTTAAAGGTATAGCCGATCTTTTCTTCAAAAGCGGCAAGCCTTTCGGTCAATGCTTTTTCTGTCATTTAAGACATTTCCTTTCATTATTCGCTTCAATACTGAGGATCAATTAAAATTTGTGTACGGTTTTATTTGTTATCGGTATTAGCTTTGCAGTTTTCAAGAGCTCTTGAAATTTCACCGATAACATCGCCGTCAACGCACTGCTTTGCCTGTCTGATAGCATTGTAGAACGCTTTTGCATCGGAGCTGCCGTGTGCCTTGATGACGGGCTTGGAAATTCCCATAAGAACTGCGCCGCCCACTTCCTTGTAGTCAAGCTTTTTCTTGAATGCCTTTACCTTTTTGAGGATAAGGAGTGCGGCAAGCTTGCCCGAAAGTCCGTCGGTGAGCATTCCTTTGAGCTCTCCCGCAAAGAATGAGCCCATTCCCTCGTAGAGCTTAAGGGCGATATTTCCCGTAAATCCGTCGGAAACGGCTACCTGACATACTCCCTTGGGCATTTCTCTTGCTTCAAGATTTCCGTAAAAATCAACGGGGGCAGCAGTGAGGAGCTTGTAGGCTTCCTTGTCCAGCTCTCTGCCCTTGGTGTCCTCTGCGCCGACATTTAAAAGTCCGACCTTGGGGGACTTCACGCCCATTACCTTTTCCATATAGCAGCTGCCCATAATGCCGAACTGCATAAGCATTTCGGGGCGGCAGTCAACGTTTGCTCCGCCGTCCATAAGGATAAGGTGACCGTTGGCGGTGGGGAGAATGGGGGCGAGGGCGGGGCGCTTTACGCCTTTGAGACGCTTTGCGATGAATGTGGAGCCTACCACAAGTGCGCCTGTGCTGCCTGCGCTTACGAATGCATCGCCCTTGTCATCGGCAAGAGCCTGAAGTCCCACTGCCATTGAGCAGTCCTTGCGGCTCTTTACGATCTCGGTGGGCTCTTCGTGAATGTCGATGACGGACTCGGTATGTATTATGGATATCTTATCGAGACTTATTCCGCTTTTTTCGGCGGTTTCCTTTATTATTTTTTCGTTTCCCGTGAGGGTCACCTCGATGCCGAAATCAGCCACTGCCTGCGCTGCGCCCTTTATGACCTCGAGAGGTGCGTTGTCTCCGCCGAATGCGTCAACGATTATATTCATATATTACCATTCCTTTCTGAGATTACAGCCTTTTGATATATTTTGCGGGGACTTCCTTTGTGAGCCATACTCCGTTTTCGGAGATGTAAAACTCATAGCCGTCGCTGTCAAGGGTCAGCCCTGCGGCTTCGGGGTGATGTCGGAGGACAAGGTTTATAAATCTTCCCGCTTTTACATCGTCCATTTTATCACTTCTAACTTATTATCTGAGGACTTTTTTGCCTGTGCGTTCATAAAGAAAGTTGTCAAATTCACTTGCGGGCACAGCTTTGAGCGCATCTGCCGAAAGCAGATATGCACGGCGTTTGTCCATAAATATCAGGTAACAGACATTGCTTGCTTTTATGCAGCTTACCGCCGAATAGGGGACAGTTGTCTGTTTTTTGTTTTTGAAGTCATACACATCAAAAGTGTCCTGCCCGAATGTGAATTTAAGGTGACTTTCTGACCTGAACAGGGTTGTTGCCGCAGTCAGTATAACACCCGGAATAATTATCATAAAGATAAGAATGATATAGAAAATATTAAGAAACTGCGGGTCATAGTTTGAGAAGAAAATTATGACGAATGCAAGTCCTGCAGGGAGGTTCGGCACCGATATCAGCAGAGCTAAGATGAGAATTGCCGTGTATGCCTTTGGATTTTGTGCTCTGAATTTCATTCGGGATTCAAATTCGTATATGACTTCGTCCATTACTCTTCTGTAACCTCCTTGATGTATGCCTCAAATGCATCAAGTGCCCTGTCTGCAACCGCCTGATAGCGCTGCTGCTTGTCCTTTATGCGCACACCGATGTCGGGGAGAATGCCCATATTTGCGCCCATCGGCTGGAAATTCTCAACTGTTTCATCGGAAATGTAACGGGAAAGTGCGCCTGTCATCGTTTCACGGGGGAGAATTACGGGGGACTTGCCCTCTGTTCTGCGGACGATGTTCAGACCTGCCATTATGCCCGAGGCGGCGGATTCCATATAGCCCTCCACGCCTGTTATCTGCCCCGCAAAGAAAATTTCGGGGTGCTCTCTCATTGAGAAATCGCCGTTTAAAAGGCGGGGGGAGTCGATGAAGGAGTTTCGGTGCATTACACCGTAACGGACAAATTCCGCATTTTCAAGTCCCGGTATCATCGAGAAAACACGCTTCTGCTCGGGGAATTTCAGATTTGTCTGGAAGCCAACGAGATTAAAAAGCGTGCCTTCGGCGTTTTCACGTCTGAGCTGGACTACCGCATAGGGGCGTATGCCCGTTCGGCTGTCGGTAAGTCCAACGGGCTTCATTGCGCCGTATCTTGCTGCGTCCTCTCCTCGCTTTGCAAGCACCTCGATTGGCATACAGCCCTCATATACCGTGAAATCGTCACGGGAATTTTCGGGGCGGTCAAAGTCGTGGACGGGGGCTGAAGCTGCATTTACAAGCTCGTGGTGAAAGGTGAGGTATTCTTCCTTTGTGAAAGGGCAGTTGATATAGTCATCGCCGCCTCTGCCGTATCGTGCGGCGAAAAATGCCTTGCTCATATCAATGGAATCAAAGGTGACGATGGGGGCGGCGGCATCAAAAAAGCTGAGCCTTTTTCCGCATAGCGTGCCGATATTTTCCGCAAGTCTTCCGTCTGTAAGTGGACCGCTTGCGATTATGCAGTATCCGTCGGGAATGGTCTCCGCTTCCTCGGATACAAGGGTAATGTTCGGGTGGGAGAGTATTTTTTCGGTAACGCTGTCGGAAAATTTTTCTCTGTCAACGGCAAGTGCCCCTCCTGCCGCAACGGCATTTTCCTCGGCGCAGGGGACTGTAAGGGAGCCGAGACGGCGCATTTCTTCCTTTAAAAGCCCTGCTGCCGAATTTATGCGGGAGGCTTTCAGGGAATTTGAGCAAACGAGCTCCGCAAAGCCCTTGTATTTATGGGCGGGGGAGAATTTTTTCGGCTTCATTTCGATGAGCCGAACCTTTGCCCCTGCCCGTGCAGCCGCCCACGCAGCCTCGCAGCCTGCGAGACCTGCGCCGATAACGGTTATTTCTTTATCCATAATTATTTTTCCTTTTTAATTGCGACCTCGTAGCCGCAGCCTTCCTTAAGGCAGAACATCTTTCCGCCCTTTTTGAAGAGCGTTGTGCCGTCATTGCACTTGGGGCACTTGTCGGAAACGGGGGTGTCCCAGGTCATAAACGGACAGGTGGGATTGTCCTCGCAGCCGAAATATTTCTTGCCCTTTTTGGACTTCTTTGCAAGGATCTTTTTGCCGCAGAGGGGGCACACGCCGCCTGTGGGCTTGACTATCTTCTTGGTGTTGGTGCATTCGGGGAAGCCCGAGCAGGCAAGGAATCTGCCGAATCTGCCTATCTTGATGACCATAGGCTTTCCGCATACCTCGCATACCTCATCGGTCTCCTCGTCGGGGACCTTGACACGCTTGCCCTCCATTGCCACCTCTGCTTTTGCGAGGGTGTCGGAGAAATCGTCATAGAAATCCCTGAGAGTTTCCACCCAGTCCTTTTCGCCTATCTCGATCTTATCGAGACTGCTTTCCATTTGTGCGGTGAATTTGGTATCAACTATCTGCCTGAACTGGGATTTGAGCAGGTCTGTGGTGACTTCTCCGAGACCTGTGGGCTTGAGCTGCTTTCCGTCACGCTCAACGTAAAATCTATTGATAATTGTTGAAATGGTCGATGCATATGTGGAAGGTCTGCCGATGCCGTTTTCTTCCATTGCCTTGATGAACGAACCTTCGGTGTAGCGGGCTGGAGGCTGGGTGAAATGCTGCTTGCCCTCGATATTTTTGAGCTTCAGTACATCGCCCGTGTTTATTTCGGGAAGCACCTTGTTTTCCTCATCGTCCTTTGACTCCTCGTAAAGAACGGTGAAGCCGTCGAATTTCACGGAGTAGCCTGTTGCCTTGAATGAGCAGCCGTTTGCGGTGATGTCAACGGAAACGGTGTCCATAAGCGCATTTGCCATCTGGCTTGCGATAAATCTCTCCCAGATGAGCTTGTAAAGCTTATACTGCTCTGTGGTAAGGCTCTCCTTTACTCTTTCGGGGGTGAGCTCGGGAGTTGAGGGGCGGATAGCTTCGTGAGCGTCCTGTGCTCCTGCCTTGGTCTTGTATATCTTGGGGGAGGCGGGGAGGTAGTTCTTGCCGTATTTTTCCCCGATATATTTATATGCTGCCGCTCTTGCTTCATCGGAAACACGGAGGCTGTCGGTTCTCATATATGTTATAAGACCGACTGCACCCATTCCCTCAATTTCAACGCCCTCGTAAAGCTGCTGTGCGGCTCTCATTGTTTTGGAGGTCTGGAAGCCCAGCTTTTTGGAGGCTTCCTGCTGCATTGTTGAGGTTGTGAAGGGTGCTGCGGGGGATTTTCTTCTTACGGATTTTTTCACGCCCGAAACGGTAAATTCCGCACCGTTTAAGCGCTCCAGAACCTTGTTTGTTTCTGCCTCGGAATGAAGCTCGGCCTTTTCGCCGTCCATTCCCGTGAATATTGCGTCAAACTGCTTTTTTGATGAGGGTGCGGTCATTTTTGCTTCAACAGACCAGTATTCCTCGGGCTTGAATGCATTTATCTCACGCTCACGGTCAACTATCATCTTCACCGCTGCGGACTGCACACGTCCTGCGGAGAGACCTCTTCTCACCTTTTTCCAGAGAAACGGGGAGAGCTTGTAGCCCACGATCCTGTCAAGGATACGGCGTGCCTGCTGGGCATTTACAAGGTCAAGGTCAATGGAACGGGGGTGTGCCATACCGTTCTGCACACCTGTTTTTGTGATCTCGTTGAAGGTGACACGAACGGGTGCGTCCATAGGAATGTCAAGGAGCTGGGCAAGATGCCAGGAAATAGCTTCTCCCTCACGGTCAGGGTCTCCTGCGAGATAAACCTTATCCGCTTTTTTTGCGGCTTTTTTCAGTGAGTTTATGACCTCTTCCTTGTCCTTCATCGGAACATAAACGGGCTCGAAATTATGTTCCGTGTCAACGCTGAGCTTGGATTTGGGCAGGTCTCTTACGTGACCCATTGATGCCTCGACCTCATAGCCGGGGCCTAAATATTTCTGAACGGTTTTCGCCTTGGAGGGCGACTCCACGATTACAAGATTTGACATATGATTCTATCCTTTCATCTGCTGCGGCAGGTTTCGCAGCAGGCTTTTACCATTGGCAAAAGCATATATATTTAATCAGTCCGCAAGGGTGTAATTTCCGCTTTGGGACTGAACATTGCCTAAAATTTCAAGCTCTGTGAGAGCTGTGAGGATATCGTCGATATCCGTTTCAAGTGCTTCCGCAAGCTCGTCCCCACGCATTGCTGAGGGGGCTTCGGACAGCTTTATCAGTATATTTTTCTGAATGGGGTCAGAAAAGCTTTCAAGCTCCTCCGCTGTCAGCTGTCGGGGCTTGCTTTCCGAAACAGGCTCGCTTTCGGCAGGCGTTTCCGGCTTCTTTATCGGCTTTTCCGAGGTATGTTTGTCGCTTTCCTGTTCGGCTCTTGCCGCACCCTCAGCTATAAGACGTATCTTTTCAAGCTGGGCGGCGGTGCTTTCGTTTGCGACTATTATATGCTGCGGATTTATGCTGTATTCTCCGTAAATGTCACGGGCTCCCATAAGGGGAACTGCGCCCTCTCGGATAAGGCGGACATTGCCTTTGTATCTCGGGTCGAACAGGTCGCAGGGCGGCACGGCGAACACGGGTTTGTTCTGGCTTACTGCGTGGGCTGCGCTGTTAAGTGAGCCGCTTTTTTCTCCAGCTTCGATGACCGCAACGCCCATTGAAAGCCCCGCAAGGATACGGTTTCGCTGAAGAAAATTCGGGGGAAAGGGCTGCGTTCCGGGGAGATATTCGGATATGACTGCACCGTTTTCCTCGATAAGCTCACGATAGGGGATATTCGGCTTGGGGTAAGGATAATCGAGTCCCGAGCCGATAACGGCATATGTTTTTCCGCCGCTCTGGACACACTGAAGATGTGCGCAGATGTCGATGCCCTCAGCAAATCCGCTGATGATGTCAAAACCGTGCTTTGTAAGGGTATTGACAAGTGCGGAGGCGGTTTTTCGGCTGTAATCCGAGGGCTTTCTTGTTCCCACGATGCCGATGTTCAGTCTGTTGTCAATGCCCGAAATGTCGCCCTTATAGAAAAGGACTGTGGGCGGATTGTAGATTTCCCTGAGTCTTTCGGGGAAATCGTCATCATCGGCGGTGACGATTTTTATGCCTTTTTTGCCGCATAGCTCAATGACCCGTTCAGCTGAGGACAGGGTAATGCTGTCGGCGCTCCGGACGGCTTCGGCGGGAAGTTCATTTCTCACCGCATCGTCCTGGGTGACGGCGGCATAAAGGCTTTCGGCGTTGTCAAAACGGGTGTAAAGCTCGGAAAGAGTCCTTGAGGAAGGACCGAATGCTATTACCGCCCAGAGCCTGTACAGTCTGCGGTAATATGCGCCGTCGTCGGTGTTCATCATCTGTATGACCATTCCTTTTTATTCGGAAGTTTTGGAAAGCTCCCACATAATTATTCCCGCTGCCATTGCGGCATTGAGAGAATTTATAGTTCCGTGCATTTTTATTGTTAGGGGGATATCCGCAAGGGCTGCGTCACGATCGGAAAGACCGTTGCCCTCGTTTCCTATCATCACTGCGCCGCCGTTTGTAAAATCGCAGTCGGTGAGTGAGTGGGCGGTGTCGGATATCACTGCCGCAAAAACGGGCAGACCCTTAAGCTTCATTTCCCTTACGGCATTTTCTATATCATCTGTGACCGCTTCAACACGCATAATGCTGCCCATTGCGGAGCGGACTGTCTTGGGATTGCAGATGTCGCAGCAGCCGCAGAGTATAACGCAGTCGATACCGCAGGCATCGGCTGTTCTGAGCATCGTTCCCATATTTCCCGGATCCTGGATATTATCGAGGATAAGCACTTTGCTGCCTTTTTTTATTTTGCTGTAGATCTGAGCCTTGTCCCTTTTCGGCATAGAGCAGACTGCAAATATGCCTTGGGGCATTTTCGTTTCCGAAAGCTCCTTTGCAAGCTCTTCGGATATGATGCTGAAAATTTTTCGGGGGTAGGTCTCAAAAAGAAGCTCCAGAGCTTCGCCGTATTTTTCCGTTGCGCTTTCGGTGAAAAAAACACTGTGCAGCTCTATAGCTTCGGCGGCGGCATCTGATACCAGACGTGCGCCCTCGATGGTGAATTTATTCTCTTTTCGCCTTGCCTTTTTGTCATCGGTAAGCTTTCGGTAAAGCTTTATCTTTTCATTGTCGGCTGAAAAAATTCGGTTAAATTCGGTCATTTTGCCTCCGTTATTTAAAAAAGCTGTACCACAATGGACAACGCCTTTGTGATACAGCCTGTTTGCCTTGGATTAAAGAGCAGCCTTAGCCTTTTCAGTAAGTGCTGTAAAACCTGCTGCGTCGTTGATAGCGATCTCGGAGAGCATCTTTCTGTTGAGAGTGATGCCAGCCTTCTTAAGACCGTTCATAAATGTGGAATAGTTCATACCATTCATCTTGCAGGCAGCGGAAATTCTTGTGATCCAGAGCTTTCTGAAATCACGCTTCTTAAGTCTTCTGCCGATATAAGCGTAGTTGCCGGACTTCATTACGGCTTCCTTAGCCATCTTGAAATGCTTGCTCTTTGCGCCCCAGTAACCCTTAGCGAGCTTTAATGTTTTATTTCTTCTCTTGCGAGTAGCCATTGCTCCCTTAACACGAGCCATAGTATTTTACCTCCAAATGTATTGTTATTCAATTGATGCGAGCCTGCCGATTACTTGTAAGGCATAAGCTCCTTAAGTGTTGCTGCATTTGCGGAACCTGCAACGCCCATATTACGAGCAATTCTCTTGCGCTTGTGATCCTTCTGAGTGAGTCTGTGTCTCTTGTTGGTCTTCTGATACTTTACAAGACCGTTTTTGGTGAGCTTGAAACGCTTCTTAGCTCCGGAATGAGTCTTCTGCTTTGGCATGGAAATATCCTCCCTTTTATTTTTACAGTTATTTTGAAAAACTCGGTTACTTTGAAGCCTTGGGGGAAACGAACATTACAAGTGCTCTTCCCTCCATTTTGGCAGGCTTTTCAACGGTGCCCACTTCTGCGCAGGCTTCTTTGAACTTGTCAAGCAGCTCTTCTCCAAGCTGAGGATGAGCGATGGCACGCTTACGGAAACGCACGGAAACCTTTATCTTGTCTCCGCCCTTGAGGAACTTGACAGCCTGGGCTGTTTTGGTCTCGAAATCGTGAGTGTCGATGGTGGAGAACATTCTGATCTCCTTGATGTCAACGACCTTCTGATTCTTTCTTGCTTCCTTTTCACGCTTAGCCTGTTCAAACAAATACTTTCCGTAGTCCATGATCTTGCACACGGGCGGAACAGCCTGCGGTGCGATCTTTACAAGATCGAGATCCTTTTCTGTTGCAAGCTTCTGTGCGTCCCTTGCGGACATAAGACCAAGCTGTGCGCCGTCGGGACCTATTACTCTGATCTCCTTGTCACGGATTTCTTCATTGATCTGAAGCTCCTTGCTATCCTTGTTAGCTATGGCGAGCACCCCCAAAAAATCAAATTAACTATAAATGAATGTGGAATAAAAAAACGGCAGAACCAAAGCTCCGCCGCATAACTTTTCTATCAGATGCGCATATATACATACTGCGCTGTGATGTAAAAATTATTGACCTCTGCTTGCCTTATTGCAGCAGGGTGAGAGCGGAAAGCTCTGCTTTATTTTTCGTACTTTAAAAGTATATCACAGCTATTCCAATTTGTCAATAGCTTTTCGAAAATTTGTGCAATTTCACCTGTTTTAGCCTATGTAAAGGGTCATATCTTAGGCAAGTGACAGCTTTTCTAAAATATCGTAAACAGTCATACTTTCCGCCGTACAGGTTTTATAGAGCGCCTGAACGGTCCTTATTGGACCCCAAGGAAAGCCCCACCAGCCGCCTGTGAGGGCGAGTAATATGCACAGGGCTTTTGTTCCTGCCGACCCGTCTGTGTGGACAAAGCCGCTCTGCTCCATATATGTAATGAATATCACCGACATACAGCAGTAAAAGCGTGTCACACGTGTCTCCCTGCGGTATTCAATGCCTTCAAATTCACAGCTGCCGCCACTTAGCAGCTCATCAGAATTTTCGGTAAGAAAGGCTATGAAATTCTTGTCCCGCCTTTTCCATATGATACCCATAATGCAGTAGGTTATCCACGAGGCAGCTATGATCGTAATAGGAAGAACTGTTGTAAATAATGGCATCATTTTACTTACCCCTTAAGAATTTTTTATTTAACATATCAGTTTTTATCCTGCTGATACATAACCCCATTTGCTGTATCAGCTTTCTTCGCTGTCGGAATTTGCTGTGTTAAGGCTTTCGTATGCTTTCTGCTCGAAATAATCGTCAAGGACTTTCTGTGAGATGGAATAGCCTGCGGAGGTCCGGACATATTCCTTGATCTCCTTTTGGGTTATGGCAGCTTTTATCTCGTCAACGGTCATATTCAGATAGGCTGCGGCTTCGGTCTCGGTGTAGTAATTTTTGGGGGCGGTGTTGTTCACGGTGATATTGGAGGGCGCACTGTAGCTTGATGAGAAGGTCTGAGCCTCAACTGCTGCGGTGAGCTTCTTCACGGAACCCGTTACGGACACGCCTGCTATGATTATGCTTATTCCGAGTACCACCGAGGACAGGAGCATTCCTGCCGCAGGGACGGGCTTGGGGGCGGGTCTTCTGCCTGTGCTGCCTGTACCGTTTCTGTTATCCATTTATAGACCATTCCTTTCAGTGGATATAATTTAAATTTTTTAAATTATTATTTTATCGGGTGAAAGCTCTGTCTTTACCGCCGTTCCCAGCTCGAATGAGTAGAGATATGCTTCGGTGACGGGCTTTTTGAAAATAAGGGAAAGCGCCTTTGCGTAAAGGTAGAGCTGCATACTGTAGCGCTCTTTCAGCTCATCGGGGCTGACATATCTGTCGGTCTTGTAATCGACGAGCACAAGACTGCCGTTTTCCTCGAAAATAAGGTCGGCAACACCTTGGAGCATACCCTCTGTTTCATTATAAACCATAAGTCCCGAATTGTCAAGAATTTCTTTATCAATACACATATCGGCAATTTTCACTAAGAATTTCTTTTCACGCATCACATTTTCCGAGCGGATGATCCTGCCGCAGAGGTGGCTGTCGAGAAATTTTCCGATGATGTCGGGGTCGGCGCATTCAGCCTGCTTCCCGGTGAGATGTCCAAGGGAGCAGAGCTTTTTTGCTTCGCTCAAAACGGCTTTGTCACGGCTTTCGGGTGGGATCAGTGAAAGCATTTTTATATCGCAGAACTGCATAAAGCTGTGGACTGCGGTTCCACGGTCGGCGGCGGAAATGCCTGTGACGGCTTTCTTCGCCCTGCGTTCCTGTACGGCTTCACCGAAAAATCTTCTGAGCTTTGGTTCGTGCTTTTTGGCTATCTCGCTGACTGTGAGCTTTGAAGCTGTGACGGACAGGGTGCGGTCATAATTATCCGCAAGATTTTCACGCAATAGCTTTGCACGGTTTTCATCGGGCAGCGCTTTTATGAAGATATCGTCGGTCTTGCTCTCGGTTTCCGTGAGCTTTCCGTCGGTGAAAATGACCCTGCATTCACCAAGGCACTTTTCATTTTCGCTGTCACCCTTTTCAAAAAGTGACAGGGCAATATCCAGCCACTGCTCCATACACATACATTCTCCCGCAGCATCACGGCAGTCATATGTATCTCCGTCACGTCTGATGAGTGCGGCAAGCTCGCTGCGGCGGTCGCCTATGGTCCTCTTTGCGGTGATGGGCTCATCATCGCTTCTTCGGGTGATGAAAAGCTTGTATTTTGCTCGGGTGAGGGCAACGTAGAGCAGCATCATTTCCTCGTCACGCTGGCTTTTTTTCAGCATTTCGCTGAGAACTTCCCTTGGGAATGACTCGTAAACGGCATATTTTCCGCTGTCGGTTATGCGAAATCCCACGCTGCTGCCGCTGCCGTCGGGAAACGGTGAAAAGACGGTCTTGCCGTTGGTGTCCATAAGATTGAATTTCACAAAGCTTCTGCAAAGGAATACAAATGGGTATTCAAGTCCCTTGGATCTGTGAATGGTCTTTATGGAAACGCTGTCGCTTACGGAGGATACGGCGGAGGCGGCTTCAAAGTCCTTTTTGTTTCGGAGCATCGAGTCGATAAAGCGGAGAAATCCGCTGAGACCCCCTGAGCCGTTTTTATCAAATTTTTCCGCATATATGGGCAGGAGACGGAGGTTGGCTTTTTTCTTTGCGCTGTCCTTGTAAACGGATATCACTGCCATAAAATCGGTGCGGCTGTAGATAAAATCAATAAGCTCGGCGGCGGTGTGGACGGCGGCGTATTCCCGCAGTCTGCCGAAGGTATCAAGAAATTCCGCACAGCGCTTTTTCAGCTCCTCGGGAACTTCCTTTCTGCCTGCGGCGGACAGGAGGATATCGTTATACACCGATGATGTGCGGCGGACTCTGAGCCTTGCCATATCCTCGGCGGTGAACATAAACATAGGGGACATAAGCACCGATGTCATAGGCACGTCGAGGGTGCAGTTGTCGATGCAGCGGAGGAGATTTATGAGGACGGATATCTCCCTTGAACCGAGGTAGCTCTCCTCCGCAGGTCCCTGCACGCTTATGCCCAGCTCTTCAAGGCAGCTCACATATATCCCCGCTTTTTTCACCCCACGCATAAGTATGCATATATCAGAGGGGCGGACGGGGCGTTCTTCGCCGTTTTCGGTGATGTGTTCATTTTCCAGGAGCTTTTTTATACGGACAGCGGTGCATTTTGCTTCGATGATATCTACCGAGGAAAGCTTTTCATCTTCATTATCATCGGTATCATCGTCGTCGGCAGAGCTTTCCTCCGTTTCCTCCTCGGGTGTGACGGAGGGGGGGAGGGTGATGATTTCGGTGGGACCGTAAATATCTCCGATAGCTGCCCCCTCGATGAGCATTGCGGTGTCATCATACACAACGCTGCCGTTTTCTTCGGACATTATGGCTCCGAACACGGCATTTACAAATTCCACAACGCCGTGGGAGCTGCGGAAATTCCTGTTAAGATATATCCTTGCACGGTCGCTGCTGCCGTCATCGGAATAGTCGACGCTTTCTCGGATATTTGCAAGGAAAATTGTGGGGTCGGAGCAGCGGAAACGGTATATTGACTGCTTTACATCGCCCACGGCAAAGAAATTCGTGCCCGGTGCAGCGGCGCTGCCGCCCTTGGAGAGCATTCGGAAAATAAGCTCCTGAACGGCGGTGGAGTCCTGAAACTCGTCTATCATAACGATATTGAAATAATCGGAAAGCTCCTTGGCAAGGGGCGTGGGGGAGATGCTTCCGTCAGCCTCACGGGTGCAGAGGAGCTCTACGGCAAGCTGCTCCGCATCGGAGAAGCTGAGGGCATTTTTTTCGGCTCTCAGCCGCTTTTCCTCCGCAAAAATGTCGCTCATCAGCGAAAAAAGCAGGCGGCATATCTGTCCGTGGCGGGTGTAATCTGTGAGGATATCGCTGAAAGTATATCTGCCCATAAGCTTTTTGATACTGTCCAGAGCCGCTTTGCGCCTGCCCTTTTCGGTGTCGATAAGGTCGGCGTTCACATCGGGCTTGACGGTTTCCGCCTTTGAGCTGCCCGCATATTTCACCTTGTATTTGAAAGCCTTGCTGAGAGTGAATTTTTCGGGGGTGAATGCATTTCCCGAGAAAATGTAAAAGTCATCGGACATCAGCTTTCGGCGGATATATTCGGTCTTGGCGCTGTCCGCTTCAAGGGCGGTGATTATGTCACGGGCTTTTTGGATATTGTCCGTTGTGTCCTTGTAGGCAGTTTCGGAGCTTTGGGAATGAAGCTCTATTTCGGAGATTATGCGGCTGTATTCGTTTATGAGCTTTCCCGTCGCTTCATCGGCTGCGTCGATGTATTTGTTCAGCTTGCCGACTGTGCTTTTAACATAGTATGAAATGAGAGGGTCGGCGAGGAGGGCTGCTTTTGCGGAAACATCGCTTTCATCTTCGCAGACATTTTCAAGAAGCTCTGCGGTATGCTCATAGGCTGCGGCGATCTCCTCCATATGCTGCTTTGGAAATGGGAGGGCAAGGAATTTTTTTCTCAGGGGCGGGATAATTGCGGCAAGCTTTTCTTCATTCCGTGAGTCGGGGCAGAAAAATTCCGTCAGCCGCTTCATATCCTCCGTATGCTCCGAGAACCATTCATCAAAAACATTTTCCGCTGCCTGTGCGGATATTGCGTCATCTTCCGACTGATCGAGGACACGAAATCCCGGATCGGCACCGATGAGGGCCGCATTTCCCCTTATCATATCAAAGCAGAACGAATGAATGGTGGAAATTTTTGCGGAGGGGATAAGGGACTGCTGGGAAACGAGCCAGTCATTTTCGGGATCCTTTTCCGCTGCCTCGGCAAGCTTTGCGCAAAGGCGCTGCTTCATCTGTGCGGCGGCATCGTTTGTGAATGTGACCACAACTATCCTGTCAGCGGAAACGGGGTCGTCCCTGTCCGAAAGGATACGCAGGAGCTTTTCAACAAGGACGGCTGTTTTTCCGCTTCCTGCGGCGGCGGAGACTACCGCTGCCCTGTTTTTTACATTTATTGCGTCCGACTGCTCGGGGGTCCAGCTCACTGCCATATCACTCATCTCCTTTCATTTCGGCTTCATCTGAGGGGAAAATGCTGCCGCTTCGTGTTTGGGGCGAGGGGTAATTTCCGCAGACCTCTGCATAATCGCAGTTATCGCAGGGGCAGAAGCATTTCATTTTCTTGTTTTCAAGGGGGCTTGCGGGGATATAGCCCTCGTCAAGAGCCTTGGCAAGACCTTTCAGAAGTGTCTCTGCCTTTGATATATCCCTGTCAAGCTCTTCAGCGGTGTACACCTCCGATATCTGTCGCTCGCCGTCCTTTATTTTCAGCTTTGCGGGGATATAAAGCTCGCTGTCCTTTTCGCAGGCATCAAGATTTTTCTGCATTGCTTTCAGAATGCTGTCATCGGAAAGTATCTCGCCTTTCATTCTGAATGAGCTCATTTCTGTCTGCTCGGGGGGCGTGTTTATGTTGGCACCTGATACTTTCGGGGCTTTCATCGGCACATATATAACTCCTGCGGGCTCAAATTTATTTCCCTCGGGAGAGTCCTTGCGGGTCAGCGCCCAGAGGTAGAAAAACATCTGCATATTTATTCCGAGGTCAAGCTGTCCACGGACAAATTCCTTGGAGCCTGTTTTATAGTCGATTATGCGAAGATATATTTTTCCGCCGTTTTCATTGTCGATATATGCGTCAACACGGTCTGCCGTGCCTGAGAAATTCACGCCGATGCCGCCGTTTTCGGATAAAGCGGTGCAGGGGGAGGCTTTCAGCTCATCGTGGATATGTGCATAGATATTATCGGGGGAATCGTCCTTCGGCGGGATATTTTCGGGGGATTTGCGGTTCGGAATGCCCACGGGGAGCTCGCAGGCAACGGGGACAAATTCCGAAAGCTCCATTTCCTGCTGCATATGGAGAATTACCTTTAAAATAAGCTGGGCGGCTATTTCAAGGTAAAAATCAAAGCCTGCTTTTTTTGCAAAGCCGCCTCCAAGCTCATCACGGATATATTCGTCGGAGGAAGCGGCAACGGAGGAGAGTATCTCATCTTTTGTCAGCTTCAGAAAGCTCTGCTTTGTGTTTTTAAGGAAAATATCCTGCATACATTTGTGGATAATATTTCCCTGTATCATCGGGTTCAGGTCATTTTTTCTCAGGGGATAGATGCCGAGACCCTTTTTGCAGAAAAACATAAAGGGGCATTTGCTGAAATCCTCGAAGCGTGAGGGGGATATCTCCGCATTTGCGCCGTAAAGCCTTTTTGTAAGGGCTTTGTCGGTTATGCGGTGGTCGGTGCCCGTGTCGATGGAGTCGATGTAATCGAAGCGGCTTTTGTAAACAGGGTCACGGGAAAGCTCTGCACGGACGGTAGCATAATCGGGGTCGGTCACGTCAAAATTCGAGGTCGCAGCGGCATATGCGGACTCCTTTGTGCGGCAGAAAAAGAGCATATCAAGGTCATCGGTGTTTATCCTTTTAACATCGGTGAGGGCGGTGCATATTTCCGAAATAAGTGCGGAGGGATAGAGGGGTGAGCCGTCGGGTGATGCTGCGGAATAGGAAACATACAGCTTTTCGGAGGGGCTGCAAAGTGCCTTGAATGCGTTGAATCGCTCCTCTTCGATGCGGTTTTTCACATCTCCCGAAAGATCGTGGTCGGACTGTCTGAAAAACTCTCTCTCCCTTTCGGAAAAGGTCACGCTTTCACCTGTTACAACGGGGAAAACGCCGTCATTTGCGTGCATTACGAAAACTATTTTCGGGTGGGAAAGGCGGGCAAGGTCGGACTGCTGTGCGGCGGTGCTGTCCAGGGCTTCTGGGGGAGTTGAAAGGGTTATTCCTGCGGCGCTGAGGGTGAAAATGTCACGAAATTCCGACAGGGATATTTTTTCGGGCAGGGCTGCTTCGAGGGCTGAAAGAATGCCGTCGAGCTGGGCAAGGAGGCGTTCGTTCTCACGCTTTTCAAGGCGTTCGTCAAAGGCAGATTTGCCCGTTTTTTCATCGGTGTCCGTGGAAAATGATGTAAAATCAAGGAGATTTTCCTCGGCTGGTATCGACCCCATAAAGCGGCGTATTGCGGCACATATTTCCGCTCCTGTTTTGTCGGTGCAGTCCTTTTTCAGGGCAAGCAGTGGGGAGAGGAGCCTGTTTTTTATATCGTCGATGCCCTTGTACGTATCGTCTGTTTCGGGGAACGGCTTTTCCCACAGGCTGCCGTCAATGTCCCAGGTATAGCAGTAATTTTCAAGCTTTAAAAGCTCTTCATCGGGTTCAAGTGTGTAGATGAGCCGCTTTTCGCCGCTTATTTCTATTTCTTTCGGCGGCTTTGCAAGCCCCGTTTTGGCATATCGCAGGACAGCTTCGGTGGATAATTTCTTTGCGCAGGCAATTTCAAGGGCTGCGTTTATCATTATCATAAGGCGCTTGTGGGCGGCGGACTGCTTTTTGTCGGAATAATATGGGATATCATAGCGCTCAAAGGCGGCGGAAAGTATGGAGATATCGTTGTTCATATCTCGGCTGAGAACGGCTATGTCACTGTATCTGAGAGAGGTATCCTCATTTATGAGACGCTTTATCTCGGAGCATATGAAGTCGCATTCGCTGTAGATATCGGGTGCCGAAACGACGGTTACGGCATCTCCCGAAGCGATGTTCACCGCTTTCGGGATACGCATAAGTCTGTCGGAAAGGGCGAAAAGTCCTGCCGATGCATAGCGCTTGTTTTCGGTAAATCTGACTGCCTTTGCTTTGATATCAAGCTTATCGGCAATGCTCATCACCCTTGCGGCGGTCTTTGAAACGGCGGTGAAGGGGGAATAGCCTGCGGCGGTGAGGCTGTCGGTCGTAAGGCAGAGGGTCAGGTCGGTGCAGTCGGAAAGCATTGCTTCCATAAGCCCGTACTGGTCGCCCGTGAAGCTTTTGAACTCGTCGATGTAAAGGCTCATACCCTTGAAATATCCGCAGTCCTTTGCATATTCGGCGGCTGTTCTCAGGTCAAGGAGGGGGTCACGGAGTCCGAGCCTTGAAAGCTCATCGGTATATCGGGAGAAAATTATGAAAACATCGGTGAGCTTGTCACGCATATTTTCGGGGGCGTTTTTTGCAAGCTCACCCATTATTTCGGGGGTAACGCCGCTGTGGATAAGCTCTGTGACCATTGTAAGGGCGGAGGCGGTGAAGCCTGAGTGAGATGCCTGCTTTTTGTAGTATAAAAGTCCGTCCTTTTCGGCGGCGGCTTTTACGGCTCTGTACATAACGGCTGTTTTTACGGTGGAGTCGGCTGCGTCCTTTTCGGGGGCGTGGCTTTTGCTGAAAATATCCTTTGCGAGACGGGAAAATGACCACACTTCCGTATGACCGCTGTTGAAAAGGGAGCAGCCAAGGAAATTGTAGAGCATATGCTCATATTCAAAGGTGAACTGGTCGGGGACGATAACGCATATGCTGCGGCTGTCCTTTGATGCTGAGATAAGCTCCGCTTCCCTTCGTATCCTGTTCATCATTTCATAGGATTTTCCTGTTCCTGTTGTCCCGTAAAAAATATTCAGCATTATTTTACCGTCCTCTTTTATGGATTTTGAACTTATTATATCATATTACCTGTGTCAATTATGTTACAGCTATTTACTGTGGACCCTTTTTCTGATATTCTCCGAATTTATGCCGAAGGAATTGAAAATATCCATTGCATAGCTTTGCTTCAAAGGCTGTCCGTGCCTTATCTTATAAAGCCGCTTTCCGCTTTCCTCATCGACTGTGGCAACTATGCTCACGGGGACGCTGCGGCAGTCGGGGTCGGCGGTGATATCATCGCACATCAGGGCAAGCTCGGTTATGTGGGTGGCGTAGATGCCCCTTACGCCGATGATGCAGAATATACGGGTTATCTCGCCTGCGATCTCGGCACATTCCTTGGGGGTGGTGCTCTGGATAGATTCGTTCATCAGCAGGAGGCTGTTTTCGGAAACAAGGTCGCTTATCAGCTTCAGGTCCTTTATCTCGGTGGTGAAGCGGCTTGCGTTTATGCCCGTTTCCTCCTCTTTCGGGAAATGGGTGAAAATGAAGTCGCAGGGGGATAGGACGCAGGCTGCGGCGGGGACGTAGAAGCCTGTCTGTGCCATTAAAAAGCACAGTCCCGCACCTCGGAGAAATGTGGTCTTTCCGCCGTTGTTTGCACCTGTGAGAATGAAAAATCTGCCGCTGTCGTCCATTTCAAGGCTGTTTGTTACAACAAGGTCATCGCCCTTGGCTTCCGAATCCGCAGCCGCTGCCTTGAAATAAAAGCAGGGGTCGAAAAGGTCGGTGAGACGGGCGGTGCGTGGTGTGTCCGCAAATTCGGGACGGCACATTTTTATGTCCCTTGCTTCGCAGGAGGAGGCTATGGCTGTCATTCCGTCAAAAATATCAAGCTGGTCGGAAAGCATTGAGATCTTTTGGAACGAAAGCCTGTCATATGCTCTGAGCGCTGATTCAAGTCGGCGCATATATGACGACGTGAGCTTTTCCAGGGCTTCAAAAAGGGCTTTGTCCGCTTCGTTCAGATAGCCGTCCTCATTGGGCACTCCCGAGCGGAGCTTTCCCGATACAACGGTGTCGGAATATGCGGAGGTCTTATAGAAAAGGCGGTCGAAAACATTCTGCTTTTCCCCTGCGGGCTTGTCGGAAAAATTCACGATGCCTGCTGATATGGGGCGCATCTCGGCATTGAAATTTATTGCTACGGTGACGGAGCGTATCTTTTGCGAAAAGGCTTCCTTAAGCTCGGATACGTCACGCTTCATTTGGATAAATTCGCCGCATTCGCACCGCTCTTTAATTATTGCAAAAAAGCTTTTGAATGCCGCAGATCTTATGCTGCCGCCAAGCTCTTCGGACAGTTCGTTCAGGTCTTCCATACAGGATATGTATGAATCGAGCATCTCTATCCTGTCGCCAAGAGCGGTGAAGCTGTCGGGAGAGCCGTTTCCGCCGCTGTTTTTCTTCTCGGTCTCAAGAAGTCTGTCGGCGGCGCTGTGGAGGGCGGGGGACAGCTTCGGATTATGCATAATGTCCTCCAGTGCGTCAAGGCGGTAGTTTATGACCTCGGTATCGGTACACATCTCACGGAAAAGCTTCTGCACAGAGGCAGGGTTTCTTCTGCATATCATTGATGCCACTCTGTCGGTCATAAGGTCATCTATATAGGTGCAGGGGTATTTGTCGGAAAGCATTATTCTCCGACGGTTGAGCTCCTCACGCTTTTCGGGCGTGGGATAAAGCAGGTCGGGAACATCGGGCAGGAGCTCTTTTTTATCCATAGATCATCACATCTCCTCAGCTTCAAGGGGCTTTACATAAAGGGTCCTGTTGTTTGTGAAAATTACCATTCCGGGCTTTGCGCCTGCGGGCTTTTTAACGAATTTTGCGGGCACATAATCCACAGGGACCTGTGCGGAGCTTTTTGCGCTGCTGTGGGCGGCGGCAAGGCGTGCGGCGTAAAGGACAGTTGTTTCGGGAACTTCCCTGCCCTCGGCTCTGATTATCACGTGGGAGCCTGTGATATTTTTGGTGTGGAGCCAGATATCGGTCTTTTCGGCGGTTTTCAGGGTAAGGATATCGTTCTGCTTATTGTTTCTGCCCACAAGGACGGTGAAGCCGTCGGGGGAATGAAATTCAAGGGGGGGAGCGGGCTTCGGGGGCTTTTGCCTGCCCTTTTGGGCTCTGATATAGCCCTGCTCCGCAAGCTCGGCTCTCAGCTCGTTCACGTCATTTTCCGTGACCGCTCTCGACAGGGCATCGGAAACGCTGGCGATATATTCAAGCTCCTCCTCGCCCTTTGCGATAAGGACTTTGAGCCGCTTTTCAGCATTGTCCGCCTTGCGGTAGCCTGCGTAATATTTCTGCATATTTTGGGAGGGGGTGAGCATCGGGTCAAGCTTCACGGTGATCTCGCTGCTGTTTTCATCATAGAAATTCACGCAGGTGAACTCCGTCATACCCTTTTTCAGTGTGTAGAGATTTGCGGAGATAAGGTCGCCCCTGAGCTTTAGCTCCTCACGCTCCTCCGATTCCTTAAGCTCGATTTTCTGATTTTCAGTTCTTCGGAGAATGCGGTCATAGGTATTGCTGAGGAGCCTGAAAAGATCCTGGTAGCGCTGCTTCATTCTTGCGGCACGGTCACGCTCGGAATAAAATCTGTCCAGTGTTTCGCAGGCGGTGCCGCAGGGAATTGTTTTCATAAGTCCGCCGTACTGTCTGATGTCTGTGAAGCAGAAATCTTTAAGTGTGCCGTCGGGCTCGGTTACGAGGGTGTAATGACGGTCGCCGCCGAAAAATTCGTCACGGGTCTTTTTTATCTCGGCGATGATATTGTCAACGGTAGTATCGTCAAAGTCCTCGGAGGTGATGTCACGTCCGTCGCAGGCTCTGAATATCCACTCCCTTGCGAGAATGGGGGAGATGCCCTCGAACACGGAGATAAGGCATTTTGCGGCGGATCTGCCCACGCAGCCCTTTATCCGCTCCCGCATATCATCATCGGAAGCGATAAGGAAATTCAGCCTTTTTTCTCTGGGGGGAGCGGTGTAGGTCATATTCGGGAGGACGAGCCTTTCACGGCTCATTGCGTCATCGACACGCTTTAAGCTGTCGATTATTTTGCCGTCCTGCCCGATGATTATAAGGTTTGAGTATTTGCCCATTATTTCAGTGGCGAGGGTTATCGTTACCACATCGCCAAGCTCATTCACGGTCTCAAAATCAAGAAAAAGTATTCTTTCAAGCCCGTCCTGTCTGACAGCCAGAAGCTTGCCGCTGCCGAGACGCTTTCTGAGAAGCATACAGAACATCGGCGGTACCTTCGGATTTTCGATAGGCTTTGCCGTTGCGTGGATACGGGCGGAGGCGGCATTTACGCAGATGAGGAGCTTTGTGCTGCCTGTTCTTGTGCGAATGCCGAGAACTATTTCTTCCTTTGAGGGCTGGTAAATTTTCTCTGTCCTGCCGCCCACAAGGGGTTCAAGCTCCTGCTTTATCGCAAGGAGAAAGGTTCCGTCAAGTGCCATTTATATCGTTCCTTTCTGTTGGGGGTTATTTCTTTTTGTAGATGAGCACCTCAAATTCGGCTTCCGTTTCAAGGCTTGCGAGGGCATTGACACGCTCGTGCCCCGAAACGCCCGTTTTGTAATAATACGGGGTCATTGAAAAGAGGCTTTTTATGTCATCGCTGTTGTCAATAAATATCCTGCGGGAAATTTTTCGGCTTTCCTTAAAGTCAAGACCCTCAATTTCATAATCCCCGGTTTCGTTTTTATACGGTTCATCGTAGATCGCTTTTTTCAGGCTGAAAAGGTGATTTTCGGCGGGTATTGCCATTATAAGGCTGCCGCCCTTTTTCAGCACTCTGAGATATTCCTCCCTGCAAAAGGGGGCAAACATCGTCACAAGCACATCGGCGGAATTATCCGCCATAGGTATGTGAAAAACGCTGGCGGCGGCTGTTTCGCAGCTTGTGTCGCCTTTAAATCGGACTGCCGTTCTTGCGCAGGCAAATTTCGAGATATCCACGGCGCAGAGGTGAACATTGTCCGTTTTTGCTTTCACGGCTCTGTATATCTTTTCGGTGTAGTATCCCTCGCCGCAGCCTGCGTCAAGGATAATGCCCCCTGTGAAATTCTCCGTTACTGCCCTGCTCATCTCATCGGCAAGGTGGGAGTAATAGCCCTTTGAGAGAAAATCCGCACGGGCGTTCACCATCATTTTATTGTCCCCGGGCAGCTTTGCGTTCATATCCTTTGAGAGCAGGAGATTAACATAGCCCTTTGCGGCAATGTCAAAGCAGTGCCCTTTTTCACATTGATAGGAATGCTCCTGCCTTGTCAGGGGGAGTCTGCACACGGGGCAGATATATTTGCTCATTTGATTTCAGTCCTTTTTCAGATGATATATGATGCAGGGTCGGTGCTGCTTTTTGCTTCGGTGACATTTATATCGGGGAATTTTTCGGCAAGGAGCTTTTTCATTATGCCGTTGAAGATACGCTCGGTATGGAAATGTCCGCAGTCGATTATTGTAAAGCCTGCATTGCCCGCATCAATGAATGCATCGTGCTTGAAATCCCCCGAAATAAGGGCATCTGCCCCCTTTTTCCGGGCAAGATCCACAAAGCTTCCCCCAGAGCCTGAGCTAATGGCGATCTTTTTGATATCACGTCCGCCCTGTGAAAATCTCACTGCTGTGCAGCCGAGGGCGGACTTGGCTCTTTTGGCGGCTTCTTCGGGTGTGAGGGGCGCTTTCAGCCCGTATATCCTGCCGACAGAAAGTCCCTCGCCTGTTTCTTCGAGGGGGAGGGAGAAATCACTGAGCCCCAGGGGAGCGCCAAGGAGGTCATACAGCCCCTTGTTCATTCCGAGAGGGGACATATCAAAGGGGGTGTGGGTGCATATGGCGGAGATGTTTTCCGAAATGAGCCTGCCTGCGGGAGAGGCTTTCATCACCGCTCTCAGGGGTGTGAAGATAAGGGGGTGGTGGCTGACCACAAGCTCCGCCTTTTCGGAAACGGCTTCGTTTATCACGTCCGCAGTGATGTCAAGGGCGGTGAGAATGCGTGTTACCTCTGCGTCGGGATCGCCTGCAAGGAAGCCGCTGTTGTCCCAGCTTTCCTGTGTGGAAAATGGAATTATGCTGTCGATGTATCCGTAAATTTCACGTACTGTTGCCATATTATCCGCCTTTCTTCAGGTCAGCCCTGCCGTCCCGAGCCTGCTGCGGCTGCGGCGGAGCAGAGAAGATTGTATCTTACTATGTCACGGTATTCGGGCTTTGCCATATAATAAACATACTGCTCGGCAAGGTCGGGGAAAATGTTTCCTCTGCCCTCAAGCTTGAAATTCTGATATCCCATAGGGACATACTTTGTGTAGATGTCTTTGGGAGAAATGTGCAGGGGGGAGTTTCTTCTGAGAAATGCGTTTTTGTTCATATGGGGACACTTCCATTCCTCCACCTTTGCAGTGCCGCTGCGGATCTTTTCAAGCTCCTCGGGGCAGCAGTGTTCAAGCTGATATTTGCCGATGAAGCGGTAATGCTCGCCTCGGCGCTGACAATTCGGAACGCAGACGGCGTTGGTGAGAAGCTCTGTCTTATCCTTATGGGGAAGAGTGCTCAGAATGTCAAAGCGGTTGTTCAGATTGTAGTCAAGGACTACAAGACTGTAATCCCGTTCAAGCTCGGCTTTTAATTCGGTGATGTCGGTTATCTGCTTGCAGGTGGAGCTTGTGAGCTTCATTTTAGGGTGAGTTTTTCTGATATGCTCTTCAAGGAGAGGAGAGAAAACAATGGCTTCGTTTAGCCCGTTGTCGGCAATGTCAAGGACTGCGTTGCACACGGGGTCGGCAAGCTCCTTTTCGGTTATGAGGGGATTTGTGAATGTCAGGCGGCAGGGAACGCCCATAGCGTTGAAGCGTCCCAGATACTGGGGCACAAGACGCTTGGCAGTGTTCATATCCATATATCCCGCAACTATTCTTCCGCCGTTCCAGACAAGGGGGAAGCAGTCGAAAACGCTTGCTATCCGAATGCCGTCATAAAACATCTGAGGGGCTTTGTTTATCATACTGATAAGGGTGAGATTCATAGTTCCGTTATATCTGTCAAGGAAATTGGGAATGTGGAAATTTACCATTGCTCTTCCTCCTGTCCGCACATTTTTCTGAGACTGCGGGATAATTTCATAAGCTCTGCCGACCTTTCGGGATATTTGTTTTTCATACCCTCCGCAGACCGTGAAAGCCTGTCTGCCTGTAAGAGAATGTATTCCCTGTCATCGGGGATATTCGGGTCAAGTCTGCCTATAGTTTCTTCAACGGGGTCAAGGCTGCGGCATTTTCCCGTGTATCGGCAGCGGATAACGGAATAGATGAACCTGCCCTCACGAACGCCCCTTTCGGTATCGGTCTCAAAGCCGTTTTCCGCAAGAAATTTCCTGAGGTCTGCGGCTCTGGTCATCGGCTGGAGGATAAAAGCGCCGCCGAAGCTTTTTACACGCTCATCGGCGGAAAGGATATGGGAGATAAGCTCGCCTCCCATTCCCGCAATGACGATATCGGTAACGCTGTCAAGGGGGACGCTTTTCAGTCCGTCGGAGAGAAAAAAGCCGGCTTTGTCCGAGATGTTTTCCTTGGCAAAAATGCTCTTTGCGGCTTCAAGGGGCATTTCGTTTATGTCGGCGGCTGTGGCTCTTGTGCATTTCCCCGAAAGGACGAGATATGCGGGAAGATAGCCGTGGTCTGTGCCGATGTCGCAGATATGGTCACCCGTTACAAGCTCTGCGCAGAGGAGGAGCCGTTTGTCTTTAAGTATCATTTATATCAATCCTAATTTATATTTATAAAAAAACGGGAAACGGCATTTTACCGCCGCTTCCCGCTATGCTCCGAAAATCAGTTCTTCTTTGCGAAATGCTCGTTGAGCTTTGCAACGAGAGCGTTTACATCTGTTCCGTGAACGGCGCAGGCATCTGCAATGGACTCGCCTCTTGAAGCGGGGCAGCCGAGGCAGTGCATACCGATCTCAAAGAAATAGGGAGCTGTGTCCATATCGGCATCAAGGATATCTCCGATGATGGAATCGGGGGTCACTGTATAGCTCATTGTTATAAAACGTCCTTTCTTAGATTTTTATGTAAGTATATTATAACCCATTTTTTTTGATTTTGCAATAGTTTTCCTTGAAATAAACTGTGTAATATGATATAATAATTTTATATTTTACTGAGGAGAATTTTTATGGATATCAAATACAAAATAAAGCGTTTTTTCCGAAATATCTCAATAGAAAATCTTATGACCTACATTGCCGCTTCTATGGCGATAATTTTTGTGGGCGACCTTTTTACTGACAGTATGCTTTCCTCTTTTTTGTCATTTGACCGTGATGCGATACTTCAGGGGCAGGTCTGGAGACTTATCACATTCCTTATGCTCCCTCAGACGGGCAGCCCTATCTGGATAGTTTTCTCGGTCTATTTTTACTGGTTTATCGGCAGGGAAACGGAAAATCAGTGGGGAAGCCATAATCTGACGATGTATTTCCTTACGGGCGCTGTGCTGCTCATAGCTTCGGGCTTTGCAACGGGCTATACAAATGCTTCGTTCCTGTATTTTTCACTGTTCCTCGTTTATGCGCATCTGAATCCCCATCATCAGTTCCTGATGTTTATGGTGATACCCATTGAGGCTCGGTGGATGGCGCTTATTGACGCTGTTTATATGCTCTCGAATTTTGTTAAGGCTTTTATGTTATATGCATATGCACCGAGACTTGCGGCGGCTTTGCAGTTATCCGTCGGGGCAGCTTTTCTGACATATTTCATATTCTTCGGAAAAGACCATTTAGGCGGAATTGTCAACAAATTCAGGCACCGTGACTTTTACCGTGAAATGAAGCAGAAAAAGATAAAAGTGACAAAGAACAAGGGTGACGGCGATGAATGATAAGCCTGCCGTTATGGGTGCGGAGTTCTTTGCCCGTGACTGCACCGAGCTTGCGCCTGACCTTGTGGGCAAGCTCATTGTCCGCCGTGTGGGCGGTGAGGAGCTAATTCTCCGAATTACCGAGACGGAAGCATACTGCGGGGAAAGCGACACCGCCTGTCACGCTTCAAAGGGGCGGACGGCTCGGACTGAAATGCTGTATCGTGAGGCGGGGACGATATATGTATATCTCTGCTACGGCATTCATTGGCTTTTTAACATCATTTCGGGGGAAAGGGAACAGCCTCAGGGCGTTCTTATCCGTGCCTGCGAGAAGTATGACGGTCCTGCAAAGCTGACGAAATTTCTTAAGATCGACAAGAGCTTAAACGGCTTATCCGTTATCGGAAATCCTGAGATATGCATTGCCGATGACGGCTTCCGCCCTGTTATTGAACGGCGGAAAAGGGTTGGGATAGATTATGCCGCACCTGAGGACAGGGACGCATTGCTCAGGTATGCGGACAGCCGCACAAAAGATGTGATAAAAAAATAAAGCGTTCTGCAAAAAAATCGCAGAACGCTTTTTGGCGGAGACGGCGAGATTCGAACTCGCGGGGGATCACTCCCTAACTGATTTCGAGTCAGCCCCGTTATGACCACTTCGATACGTCTCCATAAGACTTATCTATTATACCATATCCCGAAAAAAAAGGCAAGCGGTTTTTACAAAATAATAATTTGTTTACAATTTTTCTGCACCGATGCATCTTACAGCGGGAAAATGCACCTTACACATCAAAGTATTGCTTCTCCGAAAATATGCTGATATAATCGTGATATCAACATAGAAGGAGAAATGCTATGAATACATTGCTGCTTATTTTACTGTGCGCTTTCGAGGTCGCTTTTGCGGTGACAGCGGGGAGCAGAAGGTGTGACAAAAAGGACTGGCAGGTCGGCAGGCTCATCTGTAACGGGGGACAGCTGCTTGTTTTTCTCATAATGCTCATTGCTCCCGGGATAGATATGAGCTTCAGATTTATGGGGCTGTTTGTACTGCTGATTCTGCGAATTATTGTAGCTTTTATCGGCGTATTTCTGACAAGAAAAAAAGAGGGGGAGCGGAAAAGCATTGCTGTGATGATCGGAAGTACGGTGCTTTCGGCAGTGTTCATATCCGCAAGCCTTATGCCCTCTTTTATCATCACGGCATACGAGGGTCTGCCTGTGACGGGTGAGTATGAGGTTGCGCAGGCAAGCGCAATACTTACCGATGAGAGCAGGGTCGAGGAGTTTGAGACGGACGGCTCAAAACGTGAAGTGCCTGTGTATTTTTATTATCCCGCCAATGCCGCAGAGGGTGAGAAATTTCCCCTTATCATTTTCTCCCACGGGGCATTCGGTTACAACAGGAGCAACTATTCCACATTTACCGAGCTTGCTTCAAACGGCTACACGGTCATCAGCACCGAGCACCCCTATCACTCGCTTTTTACTGAGGACACTGAGGGAAACACTGTTACCGTTGACCCATCATTTATGAGCGGCATTGCGGCTGTAAATTCCGAGGGGGTCGATGAGGAGACTGTTTATGAGCTGTCATCAGAATGGCTGGAGCTTCGCTGCGATGATATTGACTTTGTTATTGATTCGGTGAAGTCCGCAGCGGAGGAAAGTCCTCTTCCCGAATACTGGCACACCGATGATATGCAGGGTATCGTTACCGCACTTTCCGTCACCGATACCGATACTATCGGCGTTATGGGTCATTCTCTCGGCGGAGCTGCGGCGGTGAATGAGGGCAGGACGAGAAATGACATAAGCGCTGTTATTGATCTGGACGGAACTATGCTCGGAGAGGTAACGGGAGTGGAAAACGGTGCTGAGACAGTCAGAGATGACCCATATCCTGTGCCTATCCTTTCCTTTGACAATGAGGAGCATCATTTTGCCGCCGAAGAAGCGGAGAAAAACGGGGAGATCTATGAAAACAACGTTGTTATGGAAAATGCGGTATGCGGCTACAGGACTTACATTGCGGGAACGGGTCATATGAATTTCACAGACCTGCCTATGTATTCTCCGACACTTGCGGGAATGCTTGGTACGGGCAGCGTTGACGCTGAGAAATGTATGATGACGGTCAACAGGATAACACTTGGATTTTTCGACAGCTTTCTGAAAGGAAAGGGTGAATTTGTTGTACAGGAATGTACCGAAGTATCATAATATGGAAGTTATAATAAGCAGAATATCCGCAGATGAAAAAGAAAAAGTGGATATCAGATGCTATGAGGAAACTGACTGCGTAAGGGATATTGCCGCTTTCGCAAGGTCAAGGCAGGGGGTTCTTTCGGGGAGCCGTGAGGGCAGACAGTACAGCATTTCCGTTTCGGAGATACTGTACATCGAGTCGGTGGACAACAGGACATTTATCTATACATCGGAAGAGGTTTTTGAGTCGAAGCAGCGGCTTTATGAGCTGGAGGATATCCTGCGTTCAAAGCATTTTCTGAGGATATCAAAGTCGGCTATCGTTGACCTTATGAAAATAGATTCTGTGAAGCCTGCAATGGGGGGACGGTTCGGGGCTGTGCTTTCAAACGGCGAGGAGATCATCATTTCACGGAAATACGTGTCCGAGCTGAAAAAAACGCTGAGGGGGGACGGGATATGAGCTTCAAGGAGCATTTCAAGTCGGTGATGTCGCTGTATTTTGTGATAGTGACGCTGATAAACGGGGCTATGTTTATTCTTGGAAAGGTGTTCCGTCCCGAGGAAAAATTCGGTTATGAGGTAATGCTGTCGCCCCTTGTTTATGCGGCGATAGCGCTTATTCCGATGCTTTGTATGTACTCGAAAAAGGAGCTGACCTTAAAGCAGAATATCATAAAGGAACTGTTCACGCTTCTGGCGTTGGAGGTGATCCTTGTCGGCTTCGGGCTGGGGGTAAAATGCCTTTCCCGTGAAAATCTGCCGCTGACGGCGGGATTTGCGCTTTCGGTGCTCATTATTTTTGTGCTCGTTAATATTATTGCGTGGCTTCTTGATCTGAAGCTTGCTCGTCAGCTGAACTCCGATCTTAAGGAATTTCAGAGCAGATTTTCGGAAGATTCGGGCAGATAAGAAATGCCGCAGCGCTGTATCCCACAGGCTGCGGCATTTTTTATTGGTGTACTCGGATCAAAGGTCGATATATGCTCCGTCGGCATTGCCGTTGATGACATAGTAGGCTCTGAGACCGTCGTTTTCGGTCTTAAGGTAAACGTTGCAGGATTTGACCTGCTTGCGTGTGCCGTTTCTGTAAGCGGCTTTGCAGAGCTCAGTTATCTGCTCGGCAGTGTATTCCTTGTCGTTGCTCTGGAAAACAAAGATATCTTCCTTTTTGGGGGCAGCTGCCTTTTCAGTCTTTGCGGCAGGCTTTTTCCCGGGAGCGGTCTTGGGCTCGGCTGCCTTTGCGGTGGTTTCCTTTGCAGCTTCCTTTACCTCTGCTGCCTTTGTTTCTGCGGGTGCAGCCTTGGGGGCTTCGGTTTTTACGGGCTCTGCCTTTATCTCGGGTTCAGCCTTTGCTGCGGGCTCGGCTTTTACGGCTGTTTCGACAGCGGGTGCGGTCACGGGTGCGGTTCTTTTCTTGGTTCTTCTGTTTTTTGGTCTTGCCATAATGATCGTCCTCCGAATAATTAATTTATAACTTCTATAGTATAACAAATTTGGCGGGGTTTGTCAAATTTTAATGTTTTTTACGGTTTGGCAAGTATAATTTTACTGTCAGGACAAAGGGCGGCAGAGAGCTTACCGTTCAGATCGACAGCGAGGGTATTGATGAAAGGCTGGAGGTTGGAATGACGGCAGCGTTTATCGCCGTAATGTTCGATGACGTTGTTGTGGCTGATAAGTTGATTTATTCAAAGGAAGTCTGGTATCCATTCATAATTCAAAACACAGGAACGGCAGTTACGGCTGTTCTGCGATTTATACATCGAAAAATCTTGAAATACAGCAATTTATCTGATATAATAGAAATATACCATTTTAACTTTAACGTAAAAGGTGATGAGTATGGCAAAGAAAAAGAACAAACATAAAAATAATTTTGAAAATTCAGGACGTAGGAACGATAACGATAAAATGAGAATATCCGTATCGGTTCGCAAGAGATTTTCTCCTCTGCTTGAAACAGATAAATATAACCGAGGCTCTTCCGAGTACAGGGCAAATCTGAAAAAGATGATCGAGGAAACATATAACAACAGTGTCCATTCTATTAAAGAGCTCGGCGGAAAAGAACTGGTGGAAAAACAAAAGATTGACGGACCGTACAGAAAACGCCGGCTTTCCGCTATACTGGAATTCATTTCGGAATCTGCACCCGAATATGCGGAAAAATATCCCGATATCTCAATAGAAGATGAATTGACTGATTTCATATCCGAATTATACAACAGTATGCCAATGGAGCTTGAAAGCGAGCATCATATCACCACCGCAATGGCAATGTTCATTCTTGATGCTGTTGAAGAAGCGGGGAATATGGATGCTGCGGTATTCTACATACCTTATGAAAAGGATTTGATCAGCGAGGTGTCATTGCCTGAGGATTTCTGTGATTCTATGTTTGATAATGACCTTATCAAAGGTATGGTGTACCTTATCAGTCACAGAAACGATAATGCCGAGGACCGGTTCGTAAATCCGATAACCGCAAAAATCACTCCCGAAAACGGATATGTTCACGAATACAGGGCAAGCGAATTGTTTATGTCAGATGATAATGATCTCGGAGATGCTATGTTTGACGAGGCACGGAGTATGAGCTATGGGGAGAGGTACAAAAGAGTCCTTTCATATATCCGTCCCGAAATAATTGAAAGGGCGGTCGGCAGATACAAGAGCAAATTCAGTGAAATACTTGATATTTATCTGTTGCATATAGAGCCGTTTATCAAGGAAAGACGTGAAAAAATTGAATATGCTTTGGAGCAGTGCAAAGAACTTGAACGTTATGAAAATATGCTGCTTGATGCAAGAAAACGTGCCGATGAATGTCAGAAAAATATATGCAGATCTTCTGTTATGAGCATAGGAAAATTCAGCCTTGATGATAATTCCGAATATGACGTGATAATGGAAGAAGCAGCGGATATTGTGGAAAAGCTGAAGGATAAAGCCACATTTATTGACGAGGTGACAGATGAGCTTGAAGGCATAGAACGGAATATCTGCGAACGCCAGTTTGACCTCCTGAATATTTTAGGCAGCAGAGATGATTTCGGATTTACATACAAGGATAAGGAATTTCTGTCGGCACTTGAAAAGGTGTGTGTAGATGATCCCTTTGAGGTGTGCTTTGCATATCTGTATATGCTTGACAGCGGCGATCATACTGCGTGGCTCATTCATCCTGTGGAGATAATGTTAGGTTTTGCGGGCAGCAATCTTCCCTGGACAAAAGATATAAACCCCTATCTTATGGATTTCTTGGATGAACGTGACAGAATAGAGATGTCGGAACCGGAAGATGAAGAACAGGAAAAATTCATTCCCAAACCCGAAAGGTACGTTGAGGATAACATTGAATATTCCGAAAGAATATTCACACAGAAATACACCGACTACCATCAATGGGTAATGGAGGGTGCAAAGAGAATAAAGAAAAGTGAGCTTTTCCATCTGAATCTTTCACAGGTTGTATATAACTCAACGGGAATGTGTATTCCGAGAAAGCATTTTTTTGAAGTCGGCTGTTATGATGATAACGGACTGAAAAAAGCGGGATTTTCCGCAAAAGAGATACCTATTCTTAAAGATTATCTGTCTCTCGGAGCATTTGCATCAATAAGGTATGGCTTTGATACGGTTCTGAAGGTGAAACTGAAGCGTGTGCTTAACAAATCCGAAGAGAAAAGGGACGATCCTGCGGAGCTGAAAGCAAAGATTGCTTCAATAAACGAAGAAAACGCTTCATTGAAAAATCAGCTGTATAAGGCGGAAAAGGCTCTTAAAGATTACAAGGAAAAGGTATCGGGAGAAATGTCCGAACTGGAAGCGGACAGGCAGGAGCTTATCGAGCTGAGAGAGCTTGTGTATAAGCTGCAGAACAGCAATGGTGCCGAGCCTGAGCTTGAAGAAGCTTCCGACATTACTCTGCCATATAACACAAATCAGAGGGTAGTTATTTTCGGCGGTCATGCAACATGGCTCAAGGCAATAAAGCCGATGCTCCCCAATGTCAAGTTTATTGACCCTTATACCAAACCCGATGCAAACCTCATTAGGCACGCTGATGTGGTATGGATGCAGACCAATGCGATGCCACATTCTTTCTACGGAAAGATAATGGAAATTGTCCGTCAGAGGAAGATACCCGTGAAGTATTTTGCTTATGCAAGTGCGGATAAGTG
>CAKSPU010000010.1 GCA_934486875.1 uncultured Oscillospiraceae bacterium | reverse complement strand
CCTGCGGTCGCTTTCCTAGACTGGGCTTATTTCATCTGTCGGCTTTATCTATAGAACAATTGGTTATTAGTATAAGATAATATACAGAAACGGACTGCTCTCCGCACGGAAAGCAGTCCGTTTTAATTTTTATAAAATTATTTCAGCTCGACCACGGTAACTCCGTCCTCGCCCTCACCGAAAACACCGTTTCTGAAGCTCTTAACAGAGGGGTGAGACCTGAGATGACGCTGTATTCCCTGTCTCAGAAGACCCGTGCCCTTGCCGTGGATAATGGTCACAATGCCCGCATTCAGCATAACGGCATTGTCAATAAATGTGTCCACCTCGTGGATACCCTCATCAATGGCACAGCCACGGATATCCAGTTCAAGGGAGCCCTTGCGCTCCGTTTTTCCGCTGACACCCACCTTGGAAACACGTGATGCAGGGGATTTTTTCTTGTTGCCCACCGTGACCTTGTCCTCCTCCGCAAGTCGGAGATGGCTGATGTTGGTCTTGGTTTTCATAATGCCGACCTGAACGAAAACATTTCCGCTGCTGTCGGGGTCAGATGCAAGAATGCCCTTTTTGCCGATGTCCGCAACGATAACATTGTCCCCACGCTTGTAAGGACGGGGCGGCTTGTATTCCTTAAGCTCCCGCTTTCTCACGGGATTTGCCTCATCATACATCTTGTCAAGGGAAGAACGGCTCATTGACTTTGCAGCCGATGAACGCTTGTCGAAAGCCTCCTTGTTCCGCTCCTTGCGTATGTCCGAAAGCTCATCAAGGAGCTTTTCCGACTGCATACGGCAGTTCTCAACGATGCGCATAGCCTGGGTTCTCGCCTTTTCAAACTCATCGTCCTTGCGGGCTTCAAACTCTTCCCTTTCCTTTTCAAGAGCCTGCTCCTTTTCCTCGGCTTCTTTTCTGAGCCGTGCAAGCTCGGTGTTCTGCCTGTCAAGGGCTCTACGTGATGCTTCAAGCTGGGCTACCACCTCTTCAAAACGGCGGTTGTCATCGGAAACAAGTGACTTTGCTTCGTCGATTATTTCCCGGGGAATACCCAGCTTGGAGGATATTGAAAAAGCATTCGACTTTCCGGGAGAGCCGATTATCAGCCTGTATGTGGGCTGTAAAGTCTTTACGTCAAATTCGCAGGAGGCATTTTCCACATTTTCACGCTCAATTGCGAAAAGCTTAAGCTCCTGGTAATGGGTGGTAACGAATATCCTGCTGCCCTTTTTCATAAGAGCCTCGATAATGGATACAGCCAGTGCCGCACCCTCAACAGGGTCAGTTCCCGAGCCAAGCTCATCTATGAGAATGAGAGAGCTTTCGCCCGCAGTTTTAAGTATCTGCACCACATTGCTCATATGGGAGGAGAATGTGGAAAGGCTCTGCTCGATGCTCTGCATATCGCCGATATCAACGAGAATGTGACGGAAAACGGATATCTTCGTGCCGTCCCCCGCAGGCACCATCATACCGCACATCGCCATTGCCGTAAGAAGTCCAGCTGTTTTTAAGAGGACTGTCTTACCGCCTGTGTTAGGACCTGTTACGATAAGAGTGCTGTAATCCCTGCCAATGGAAATATCTACAGGCACGACTTTTTCAGCGTCTATAAGAGGGTGACGGGCTTTTTTCAGTTCAAGAATGCCGTCATCGGAAATTTCGGGGACGGTTCCTCTCATTTTTGCGCCAAGGTTTGATTTTGCAAAATATAGATTAAGCTCCGCACAGGTGAAATAATCCCGCTTCATCGTCTCCGCACAGGAGGCACAATCAGAGGAAAGCTCAGCAATAATGCGCTCTATCTCCTCCTGCTCCCTGCCCTGGAGCACACGGATATCATTGTTCGCCTCAACCACAGCCTCGGGCTCAATAAAAAGCGTAGAACCCGTTGCGGAGGAAGCGTGGACGATACCACGGACATTTCCCTTGTACTCAGCCTTGACGGGAAGAACATATCTGCCGTCACGGACGGTAACGATGTTGTCCATAAGGGATTTCTGCACGTCAGCCGAGCGAACCATTTTGTCAAGGCTCTCCCTTATGCGCACCCCTGCCTGAGCGATCTTCCGCCTGATATTTGCAAGCTCGGCGCTGGCAGTATCGGCAATTTCGTCCTCGGTAAGAATGGCATTCTGTATCTTGTCCTCAAGCCACTTGTTTGGTGAAAGCTCCTCAAAAAGAGGGTCAAGAACGGTCTGAACATCGCCGCAGGAAACGTGATAATCAGTAAGTCCACGGATCTGCTTCAGCATTGAGCAGATGTCAAGCAGTTCTCTCAGCGACAGGCTTGAACCCGACTGTGCTCTTTGCAGTGAACCTCTCACGTCCTTGAAATTGTAAAAAGGAGGCGTGCCGAATTTAACGGACAGCTCAAAAGCGTCCTCCGTCTTTTTAAGGCTCTCCTTCACCCTGTCGATATCCGTTTCAGGCTCAAGCTCCGCTATCATACGGCGGGTCTCGTCATTGCCCGCCTGCTCTGAAAGCATATCGAGAATTTTATGTAATTCCAGAGTTTTATAGTGTTTGTTCATAAGTCATTTTCCTCATTGGTCACGTTTGTATCATTATCATCTCTGTCGGGAAATGCGATGCTGTTGTAAAAATCAAGTGTCCTGAAATGTCTGTCAAGATGCACCTGTGCATACAGCTCGCTGATGTATCCAAGCTTTTCAAGTGCCTCTCCCGAGACACGGAAGCTGAATATCCTGCTCATATCCGAAAGGCAGGCGAAGCGAATGGCTTCAAACATTCCCGATGTAACATCAACATTGTATTTATCGTGATAGACCACCCTTGACTGCATATGCTCATCGCAAAGGAATATCCCCTGCCTGATAAGAAAGCAGAGGGTAACGTCCGAGCGGTAGCACTCGTCGCAGCCAAGCAAATTCGGCATCATTCCGAGATCTGCGGCTATCCTCATCTCAAAAACAAATTTAACGAATGCGCAGTCCGCACCCTTTTCCGAAAGGAGGTACAGACTGTTCATAAACAGCCTGTACACGTCCTTTGCAGACTGCCCCGAGGTAACGGTATAGCTTATTATTTCCGCCATATAGGAAGCAAGGCTCAGTCTCTGCATATCGAGACGAAGCCCGTAAAAGGTCTTTACAGGTTCGCAGCTGTTAAGGTAATATCTGCCCGACCGCTCATTGAAGCAGTACTTTGCGCAGGCAAAAAGCTGAGTTGATGAATTGCTCTTTGAATTGAGCTTCTTGGCTCCCTTGACGGAAATATCCACAAGACCCATTTCGGGGGAAAGGACAGTAATGAACCGATCATTGTCCCCCACGTCCCGAACGGATATCACCGCTCCCTCCGTTGTTATGAGCATCGCCACTCACTTCCCTCGACACAGGCAGCCTTTTGCTGCCGATTCCCTTGTAGCTCAGATAATCAGCCACACGTCCGCTGTTTTCAAAGGTGTTCCATTTTTTATTATCGGAAAAGTGTTCAGTCATAGCATAAAGCCTCCGTTCAAAGCATTATACTATAATTATTTCCCGACAGCGGTTTTATATTACTTGGTATTATTTGATAAACCGAAATTGCGGATAAGACCCTCTCTGTTTCTCCAGTCCTCCTTGACCTTTACCCACAGCTGGAGATTTACACGTATACGGAAAAAGTCCTCCAGCTCCTCACGGGCAAGCGCACCTATCTTTTTGAGCATAGCTCCACCTTTTCCGATGACCATTCCTTTGTGGGAATCTCTCTCGCAGAAAATGGTTGCGGAAATATTCAGGATATCCTCGCCGCTTCGTGTAACGCTTTCGTCAAGCTGCTCAATGGTAACGGCAATGCCGTGGGGTATTTCATCGTGCATAAGTATCATAGCCTTTTCCCTGATCACCTCCGCCATAATGACCTTTTCGGGCTGGTCGGTGACGGAATCGTCGGGGAAATAGTGGGGTGCGGGCACAGCCAGCTTTGTTATCTCATTTTTCAGGATATCAAGCCCGTCGTCCTCCGCCACGCTTACGGGGATAACTGTGTGAAAATCCATAAGCTCGGAAAATTCAGCAATTTTCTCAGCCGCCGCTCCCTTGTCATCAAGGAGGTCTATCTTATTGATGAGCAGGATAACGGGAATTTTTCCGTCCTTGAAGCTCTCGATAGCCTTTCGGTCGATATCGTTAATCTTCTTTGTAACATCTGCCACATAGATAATTGCATCAATGCCCGTAACGCTGTCCTGAACAGCCTTGTTCATATGCTCCGCAAGCTTGTTCCTTGCCACCTGAATGCCCGGGGTGTCGATGAATACGTACTGTATCTCCCCCTCGGTGAGAACGCCTGTTATCTTTGTGCGTGTGGTCTGGGGCTTTTCGGTGACCATAGCTATCTTTTCCCCCACAAGCCTGTTGAGCAGTGAGGATTTTCCCGCATTGGCACGTCCCGCAATGGTCACAAATACCGATTTAGTTTCCATAAAAATATATCTCCGTTATTTTTTCTTTGTGTTAAAACCGAATATGAATATAAATGAAGCCGCAGCCCACAGCACCGCACATATGACGGCATAGGGACGGGCGGCAAAATAAATTCCTATCTCACGCAATACCGCCCTGTCAAGGAATATCACACCTCCGCAGACAGCCGCCGCAAGGGATATCACAAGCACCGCTCCCGCAGCGCAGTCCTTTGCAGCCTTGCCACAGGGAGTTTTTTCGCTTCCGTGCAGGTCAACGGCATTTTCCACAGCCGTGTTCATAAGCTCTGCGGCAATCACCGCTCCGATGCAGATAAATATGATGCATTTTTCCGAAGCATCAAGCTCATAAAACCCCATAAGCCACAGAACAGTCACAGCAGCGCAGAGATGAAAGCGCAGATTCCGCTCCCTTTTTATCCCCTGCACTATTCCCGAAAAAGCATATGTAAATGCCTTAAAAAACGCTTTTATCTCAACCTTCATCGGGAGTGAAGCTCTCGTCACGGGAAATTCCCAGCTCACCGAGGATAGCCTCTTCCTTTTCACGCATATTGGCAGCGTCAAGGGCAGATGTCTCGTGATCGTAGCCAAGAAGGTGGAGCATAGAGTGAACGGTAAGGAAGCCTACCTCTCTTTCAAGAGAATGACCGTAGGTCTTTGCCTGCTTCACCGCAGTTTCCATTGAGATGACAACATCACCGAGAAGCAGCGCACCTGTTTCCTGATTAATGTCATAAACGCCGTCCTCACCGAGAGGGAAGCTCAGAACGTCCGTGGACTTGTCCTTGTCACGGAACTGTCTGTTGAGCCTGCGTATCTCCGCATTATCAACGAAAGAAACGCTTACCTCCGCATCATTTCCGAAATGCTCATAGGAAAGCACAGCCGCACAGCACTTTCTCACAAGGAGCCTCAGTCCCACGGGTATTTTCACACTTTTCTGATTGTTCTTGATATATACTTTAAGCTTTGGCATTTTTATCTATCCTTTCCTGATCTTATCTCTTTTTGTCCTCGTATGCCTTTTCGTAAGCCTTGATTATGTCCTGCACGAGCTTGTGGCGGACAACGTCCTTTTCCGAAAAACGGGTAATGGCTATATCGTCTATATTTTTCAGCACATTCACAGCGTCAACAAGTCCCGATTTTCTTGCGTCGGGCAGGTCTATCTGAGTGATGTCGCCTGTAATGACCATTTTGCTGTTAAAGCCAAGACGGGTCAGGAACATTTTTATCTGCTCCCTCGTGGTGTTCTGAGCCTCATCGAGAATGATGAACGCATCATCGAGAGTACGTCCACGCATATATGCAAGAGGAGCCACCTCAATGCTGCCCTTTTCCATATATTTCGCAAAGGTCTCCGCACCCATCATATCAAACAGAGCGTCATACAGCGGCCGAAGATAGGGGTCTACCTTGTTTTGCAGGTCTCCGGGGAGAAATCCCAGCTTCTCGCCCGCTTCCACCGCAGGACGGGTGAGGATTATCCTTGTTATCTCGTGGTTCTTGAACGCCTTCACAGCCATTGCCACCGCAAGATAGGTCTTTCCCGTTCCCGCAGGGCCTATTCCCATAACGATAGTGTTCTTTGCTATCGCATCAACATATTTTTTCTGACCGAGGGTTTTCGCCTTGACCACTTTTCCCGTCGATGTTACGCATATTCCGCCGTCGGTGAGCTTCACAGCTTCATTGACGGAATTTTCCTCCACCATCGAGAAGATATATCTGAGGCTCTGGTCATTTATGACCTCGCCCTTGTCAGCCATCTGCGCAAGTGCTTCAACAGCCGCACGAGCCTTGTTCACATTGGCTTCGTCGCCGCTTATCCGAATGTCATTTCCCCTGCTGAGTATCACAACGCCGTACTGCCGCTGGATAAGATTTACATTTTCGTCAAACTTTCCGAACATTGCAATTATGCTGTCCATTGATGCCACATTTACCGCTGCTTCCGCCACAAGCTTCACCCCGAGTACAAATTTTTAATCAACTTATATTATAACACATTCTATAAAAAAAATAAAGACTATCTGCAAAAATTATGCAATTCTTTTTTTATCAGATACTGAGTACACGCTGAATAAACAGCAATTCACCCCAAAAATCCACATATTAAAGTTCAAAACAGAAAAATCCAATGCCGACAAAGCAGCAGACATATGCAAAGCATCTGAAAAATTACTGTGAGCAGAACGGCATAACAGCCGCAAAGCCGCATATATCAATGCTTTTGCGGCGATTTCTTCTCCATTATTCTAATGGTGTTTAGTATTAAAGGTCATTCGGGAGATCTTTTTTATAATGATGATATCATTCAAGATTTTCCAAAACCCGCCAATTTACACCAAATTATCACACAAAAAACATTGACAAAAAGAGACGGGAGAAGTATAATTATGTAAAAGAAAGCAAACTTTTCCGAGCATATTTAAGTGACGTATTCTGCCGCCCTGCGAGTCAAGGCGCTTTTTCTATATCCGAAGAAGAAATGCGGCGGTGTGCGGCATATTCAGAATATTATATCTTTTACGATATAAAATAAATACAGAAAGGGACTTGTTATGAAAGAAGTAAAATCTCCGAAAAAACCGCTTATTTATTACTACGGCATAGTGCTGCTGGTGATAGTCATTTTCAATATGGTCGTGTCTCCCCTGCTTATGAGCTCCGGCGTCAAGGAAGTTGATTACGGCACATTTATGAAAATGATCGACGACAAGGACATCGGCAGCGTTGAGGTCGGCGATTCCGAAATTGTTTTCACCGACAAGGACAACACTCAGATATACAAAACAGGCGAAATGAATGACCCCACCCTTACTCAGCGTCTTTATGACGCTGATGCGGTATTTACCAAAAATATCGAAAAAACAATGTCTCCCCTGCTCAGCACTTTTCTGACGATAATCCTGCCGATACTTATTTTCGCAGGGCTCGGTCAGTATATGAGCAAGAAGCTTATGTCTCAGGCAGGCGGTCCCAACGCTATGGCTTTCGGAATGGGGAAGAGCAATGCTAAGGTATATATCCCATCCACCGACGGCATACGCTTTGACGACGTTGCAGGCGAGGACGAGGCTAAGGAAAATCTTGCGGAGATAGTGGATTATCTCCACAATCCACAAAAATATTCTGACGTGGGTGCATCGATGCCCAAAGGCGTGCTCCTTGTAGGCCCTCCGGGCACAGGTAAAACTATGCTTGCAAAGGCAGTTGCAGGCGAGGCAAATGTGCCGTTTTTCTCAATGTCAGGCTCGGAATTTGTGGAAATGTTCGTGGGAATGGGTGCTTCCAAGGTGCGTGACCTGTTCAAGCAGGCCAAGGAAAAGGCACCCTGCATCGTGTTCATTGATGAGATCGATGCGATAGGCAAAAAGCGTGACGGTCACATCGGCGGAAATGATGAGCGTGAACAGACCCTTAATCAGCTTCTCACCGAAATGGACGGCTTTGAGGGCAACAACGGCGTTATAATCCTTGCAGCAACCAACCGCCCCGAATCTCTTGACCCTGCTCTTACCCGTCCCGGACGTTTCGACCGCCGTGTGCCCGTTGAGCTCCCCGACCTTGCGGGACGTGAAGCCATACTCAAGGTACACGCAAAGAAGATAAAGGCTGCGGACAATGTGGATTTTCACACCATTGCAAGAATGGCTTCGGGCACATCGGGCGCAGAGCTTGCGAATATTGTCAATGAAGCCGCCCTCCGTGCAGTAAGAAACGGCAGGACTGTTGTTGAGCAGGCTGACCTTGAAGAGAGCATAGAAGTCGTAATTGCGGGATATCAGAAGAAAAACGCAATTATGACAGATGACGAAAAGAAGGTCGTTGCATATCACGAAATAGGTCACGCTCTTGTGGCTGCATTGCAGACGGATTCCGCACCAGTGCAGAAAATAACCATTATCCCCCGAACCTCGGGCGCACTGGGCTACACTATGCAGGTGGAGCAGAATGACAAGGTGCTTATGACCAAAAAGGAGCTTGAAAACAAAATTGCCACCCTCACAGGCGGACGTGCTGCGGAGGAGATCGTATTCGGTGAGATAACCACAGGAGCATCAAATGACATAGAGCAGGCAACAAAGCTTGCCCGTGCAATGATAACCCGATACGGTATGACCGACGAGTTCGATATGGTGGCAATGGAGACCGTAAACAATCAGTATCTCGGCGGCGACACATCTCTCTGCTGTTCTGCGGACACTCAGAAGGAAATTGACCAAAAGGTAGTTGAGACAGTAAAAACTCAGCATAAAAAAGCCCGTCAGCTTATCTCGGAGAACCGTGAAAAGCTTGATGAGCTTGCAAAATGCCTGTATGAAAAGGAAACTATCACAGGCGCTGAGTTTATGGAAATCCTTAAAGGAAAGAAGGCGTGAGCGGTATGAGTAAAAGATCATTCGGCCGGAGCGAGCTTGTGATCGGACTGCTGCTCATTTTCCTTGGGATCTTCACCCTTGCACGTCCCGACGGTATGCTCACAGGGGTTGTAGTCATCTACGGAATAATTGCGGTGATACTTGGCATAAGCGACATTGTGCTTTATGTAAAGCTGGAGAAATTCACGGGCTTCGGACCGATGATGTCGCTTATCTCGGGAATACTGAGCGTTATGTGCGGAATTATGCTCATCGCCAATCCGAACGTAGGCAAATGGGCTCTGACAATAATGATGCCGGTGTGGTTCATCGCCCACTGTATTTCGGGACTTGCCCACCTTGGGACCATACGGCTTCTGACAAACAGCTTCTGCTATTATTTTTCGCTGATACTTAATATCCTCGGGCTTATCCTGGGAATTATGATGCTTGCAAGCCCTGCGCTTTCATTCCTGACTATCCGTATGATAAGCTACATTGCAGCGGCATACCTTATTCTTTTCGGTGTTGAGAGCGTTGTTGCAGCCTTTGCAAGGAAACACTTTTTCAGATAATATTTTTTGATACATAAAAGCCGTTCCGATACAAATTTTGCATCGGAACGGCTTTTATTTGATCATTGAAAGAAAATATTCGTAAACGTACATATCATCGCAAAGCTCAGGGTGGAAAGCGGTGACAAGCTGATTTTTGTACCTTGCCGCCACAATGCGCCCGCCTGTTTCGCCAAGCTCCTCTGCCGAGCCTATGCCGCTGATAAACGGAGCACGGATAAAGCTCATAGGTATCTCTCTGCCGTTGAAGCTGTCCCGTGTGAAGAAGCTGCCAAGCTGTCTGCCGTAAGCATTTCTTCTGACTGTAACGGGCATCGTGGCAAGATGTGCAGGCTCGCCGCCCTCAATGTTTTGGGCAAGGAGTATCATTCCCGCACAGGTTCCGAAAACGGGGAGACCCTTTTCTATCTGCCCTTTTATTGGCTCAAAAAGTCCCAGCTCTCTGAGGAGCTTGCCCTGAACGGTGCTTTCTCCCCCGGGGAGGATAAGCCCGTCATATGACCTGTCAATGTCGGGGAGCTGACGTATCTCAAAGCTTTCGATACCAAGCTCCGACAGCTTTTTTTCGTGCTCCGCAAAAGCGCCCTGAAGTGCAAGGACAGCTATTTTTTTTGACATCACTTACCACGCTCCGCCATTAAAAGGGCAATTTCCTGCTCGTTTATGCCGACCATTGCTTCGCCCAGATCCTCGGAAAGCTCTGCAAGAAGCCTGGGGTCATTGTAATTTGTAACAGCCTTGACAATTGCTGCGGCACGCTTTTCGGGATTGCCCGACTTGAAAATTCCCGAGCCTACGAAAACGCCCTCTGCACCCAGCTGCATCATAAGAGCAGCATCTGCGGGAGTTGCAACTCCGCCTGCTGCAAAGTTTACAACAGGGAGCTTTCTGTTTGCGGCAACATACTCAACAAGGTCATAAGGCACCTGAAGCTGCTTTGCGGCTTCGTAAAGCTCATCGTGGGACATTGAAGAAATGCGTCTTATCTCGGACTGCATCATTCTCATATGGCGGACTGCCTGAACAACATCTCCTGTGCCGGGCTCGCCCTTTGTTCTTATCATAGAAGCGCCCTCGTTTATGCGTCTGAGAGCCTCGCCAAGGTCCTTTGCACCGCATACGAAAGGAACATCGAACTGAGTTTTGTCAATGTGGTATCTGTCATCGGCGGGAGAGAGGACTTCGGACTCGTCGATGTAGTCTATCTCGATAGCCTGAAGTATCTGAGCCTCAGCGAAATGACCTATTCTGCACTTCGCCATTACGGGAATGGAAACGGCTGCCTGAATGCCCTTTATCATCTTGGGGTCGCTCATTCTTGAAACGCCGCCTGCCGCTCTGATGTCAGCGGGGATACGCTCCAGCGCCATTACCGCACAGGCACCCGCAGCTTCTGCTATCTTTGCCTGCTCGGGGGTGGTAACGTCCATAATTACGCCGCCCTTAAGCATCTGGGCGAGGTTTCTGTTCAGCTCTGCTCTGTTTTCACTCATTGTTATATCGTTCCTTTCGGCTTGATTTCAGAACCTGTCTTCACAAGCATATGCGCACGTCTTTTCGGCAAATTTTGCCGCAGACTGCGTTAAAAATCCTTGCCGGGCGACAGCCCGCCTGCGGATTTTTGCCTTGTCTGCAACAAAATTATGCTCGAAAATCCGCACACATTTCTTATGAAGACAGGTTCTTATTTTATTATAGACCTGCCCGTTAAATTTTTCAAGCCGAAAGCATTGGCTGTTTCGCCTGCTAAAGTTGTAGTTATCTGCCATATATATAACAAAAACGGCTCTGTTGTCTGTGAGATTTTCACAAGGATAACAGAGCCGTTTTTTTGACATAAAATGCCATTGGTCACATTGCATAATTATTGCTTATTATCAATGCACTCATATAGGCATATAGTATATTTTATCTGAACAGTATATTTATACATTCATCTTTTATCACGCCGTATGCGGTCTCATATTTACTTTCCTTATAAAACTTAAAGCCGCACTTTTCCTGCACTCTCGCAGACTGATGATTTCCGACAAAATAACCGCCTACGATAAAATCAAGACCCACATCATCAAACAGATAAGCTGTAACCGCTCTCACTGCTTCCGTCATATAGCCGTTTCCCCAGTAACTCTTTGACAATACAAAGCCTATTTCCCGCCCACGCCTGCTTTCAAATTCCGAAAGCTTGCTCTCGTCATATTTTTCAATGCCCAGTGAGCCGATGACCTTTCCCTCGTGTTCTATGGCAAAGGTCTTTTTTCCTTTGATAAAGGCGGCAAGGATATTCCGTGTCTCTTCCTTTGTTTTGTGATGGCACCACCCTGCCATTTCCCCAACTCCGTCCACACTTGCGTACTCAAAGAAATCATCTAAATCATCTTCCCTCCAGGAGCGGAGCAGGAGCCGTTCTGTTTTCAGAACAACATTCGATATATCAATTTCAGCATTCATATTATCACCCCTATATTTCAATTTCCCCCGAATTTATTCAGCGCCGAGGGAATGTAAAGGGAGCCGCCGATAAGAAGCAGTCCCCCGTTTTCGGCATATGAATATGCACGTCGGTACACCTCGGAGAGAGGAGCGCATTCCCCGTCCTTGAAGCACTCCGCAAGCTTCGGCGCAAAAACAGTTTTGGGACAGAAGCCGTCAATGCAGAACGCCTTGTCGATGTATGGGGAGATGTAGGACAGAGAGGTCTTCCAGTCCTTGTCAGCGCTCATTCCGCATATCATAACCTTTGGGTACTGCGGAAGCTTTGACACAAACTCCGTCAATGCACGCATTCCCTCGGGGTTGTGAGCGCCGTCTATTATTATCATCGGGTCTTTTTTTCTGATGATCTGGCATCTTGACGGCACAACTGCGGTGGCTATGCCCTGAAAAATGCTGCCCTCGGTAAGATTTTTGTAGCTTTTTTTAATGACCTTTGCGGCTTCAATGGCGGTAAGGGCATTGTATATCTGATGATTTCCGGGCATTTCGGTGGCGTAGTCCCTGAGCTTGTATGTAAAGGCTGTGCCGTCGGGCTTGCTTCTCAGGATATTCAGCTTGGAAAGGTCGGGGCGAATGACCCGTGAGCCGTGGATAGCGGCGTATTTGTCGATGACAAGATTGGCTTCAGGAGGATTGCAGGGGTAGACCACCACGGGGCACTCGTCCTTGATTATGCCCGCTTTCTGAAAAGCGATGTCGGTTATCCTGTCCCCGAGAATGGCTGTGTGGTCAAAGGATATGGACATTATGACAGAGCAGATGTTGTCACGTATGATATTGGTGCTGTCATTTAGTCCCCCAACGCCTGTTTCAAGGACAACGATATCGCAGCCCTGCTCCGCAAAATACATAAATGCAATGGCATTTGTTATCTCAAACTGGGAATATTCCGCACCGCTGCTCTCCGCAATGGGCTTTACAACTGAAATGAGCCGTGAAAGGTCATCATCGGATATCTCCCTGCCGTTTATCTTAATGCGGTCGTTGTACCTGTAGATAAACGGAGAGGTGAACTCACCTGTTTTGTAGCCCGAAAGGGTGAGGGAATTTGCAAGCATTCTCACCACTGAGCCCTTGCCGTTTGTTCCTGCAACGTGGACAAATTTAAGCCTGTTCTGAGGGTCGCCCAGCCTGTGCATAAGGTCCTCAAATCTCGTAAGATCGTGAACGGGAGCGCCTGATTTTGTGTAGCTCCCGAGAAAATTTATTATCTCGCCGTTCAAAATAATTCCTCCAAAAATGCACTTTTATCGCTGTGCAAAAGCGGCTCTTATTTTTTCCGAAAGCTCATTCGCCTTATTTGTGTAAGACACGCTTGCGGAAAGCATAGGTCCTCCGATATCAAGATATTTTGCGGCATTTTCAAGGTCGCCGCAGAGATAGAAAAGCTCTGCCGAATCCATAAATATGCAGCCCTTTAAAAATATGCTCAGAGGTGTTCCCTGAACGGAAGCCCCCGTTGTTGAATTGAACAGATTATCATACTCATTTTTGATGAGCCTGAGGTCAAGCGCCCTCCGATAATTTCCCCGTGCCTTTTCCACTCTTATCATTATCTCGAATGCGGTCACGCAGCAGTTGTAGTTTTTCTCCCACGCCTTTTCGACAAATTCTCTGCCGTCCTCATATGCCCGAAGAATGCTGTCATTATCGCCTATCATACTGTAAATGTCGATTATCTCGCCATAAAAGCTCATTCCGATATCGGGGTATTTTTCAAATCCGCTCCTGTCGGCGGAATACAAAAGCTGTAAGGCTTCATTCGCCTTGCCCCTTATGGTGAGAGTGTCCGCAAGAAGCAGTGTGAGCCTTATTTTTTCGGGATATTTTGATGTCTGCCCAAGATAACGGTAAAGGGTATTTTCGGCATTGTCCGAGGCAAAATCATTTCTGAGCAGCTTAAAGGCTTTACGCACATTCCCCATATTTCCGGCGGGAATGGTGACCTTCAGTGTATAGCCTATGTAGACAAACGGAATAATGTCTGTCAATAAAATTATAAGAACAAGGGTAGGTGTGTCCGAAGCCGTGCCACGCACCGATATCATTATCATTTCGTTTATGACCATAACCGCTATTGTGACTATCCAGCCCACACTCATCATTGTTTTCTGTTTTTTGTAAAGTCTGTCAAGAGTTTCTTTTGTTAAATTCATCTGTTTTCCCCCTGTCAAATTTCATTCCCATATCACTTATAAAAATCAAGCATACGAAGATTTTTTTCTACAGTTTTATTGGTTATTAGTATTACGGCTCCCTCCGAATGTGCCTTGGGAGAGAGCCGCCGAAATGATGCTTATGTGTTTTTTGCCGTTATTAATTACTTGGAAAATGCTGCGATGGACTGTTCTATCTTTTCCATCTTTTCAAGAGCCTTGGCAAGCTTTGCCTTTTCAGCTTCGATCTGCTTCTCGGGAGCCTTTGCCATAAAGCCTGCATTGTTCAGCTTGCCCTGAGAGAAGTCGATATCCTTCTGAACGGAAGCCTTTTCCTTGTTAAGACGTGCAAGCTCCTTTTCCTTGTCAACAAGCTCGCTCATAGGAATGAAAATTCTTGCGGAGTGAGTAACGGCTGTAACAGCGTCGGGGATATCAAAGCTGTCGCCTATCTCAACGGAAGATGCGGAAGCAAGCTTCTCGAAGAACATAACGCCTGCCTTGAAAACGTCCTTGTCGGCTGTCTCGATGAAGAGCTGTGCCTTTACAGAGGGAACAACGTTCATCTCGGAGCGGATATTTCTCACTGCCTTGATAGCGTCGATTATCTTGCCGAAGTCCTCTTCTTCTTTCCTGTAAACGAGCTTTTCGTCAAATACGGGGAAATCGGAGAGCATTACAGGCTTGTCACTGTCGGATACGGCAGACCAGATCTCCTCAGTAATGTAGGGCATAAATGGGTGGAGAAGCTTCAGCATTCCCTCCATTACCCATACGAGAACGGTCTGAGCTGTCTTTGCAGTCTCGCCGCCTGCCTGGATACGGGGCTTTGTGAGCTCGATGTACCAGTCGCAGTAAACGTCCCAGATGAAGTCATAAAGCTTCTGGCAGGCAACGCCCAGCTCAAAGGCTTCAAGGTTCTGATTAACTTCCCCTGCAAGGGTGTTGAACTTGCTTATTACCCACTTGTCCTCAGCTGTGAGGTTTTCGGGGAGACCTGTGAGCCTGAAGTCCTCGGGAAGATTCATAAGGACAAATCTCGATGCATTCCAGAGCTTGTTTGCAAAGTTTCTCGATGCCTTTACCTTGTCCTCAATGAAACGCATATCATTTCCGGGAGCATTTCCTGTTGCCAGCATAAAGCGGAGTGCATCAGCGCCGTACCGGTCAATTACCTCCAGAGGGTCAATGCCGTTTCCGAGGGACTTGGACATCTTTCTGCCCTGGGAGTCTCTTACAAGTCCGTGGATAAGAACGGTGTCAAAGGGAGGCTTGCCCATATTCTCGATACCCGAGAACATCATTCTGATGACCCAGAAGAAAATGATGTCATAGCCTGTAACGAGGGTGTTTGTGGGATAGAAGTATTTGAGATCCTCGGTATTGTCGGGCCAGCCCAGTGTGGAGAAGGGCCAGAGTGCGGAGGAGAACCAGGTGTCGAGAGTGTCGGGATCCTGTCTCATAGGCTTGCCGCACTTGGGGCATACTACGGAGTTTTCCTTTGTAACAACAGTTTCGCCGCAGTCATCGCAGTAGAATGCGGGTATCTGATGACCCCACCAGATCTGACGGGAGATGCACCAGTCACGGATATTTTCCAACCAGTGGAAATAGGTCTTTTCAAAACGCTCGGGAACGAACTTTGTCTCGCCGTTCTTTACAGCGTCGATAGCAGGCTGTGCAAGGGGCTTCATCTTTACGAACCACTGAGTTGATACCTTGGGCTCAACGGTAGTTCCGCAGCGGTAGCAGGTTCCCACATTGTGGCTGTAATCCTCGATCTTTACAAGGAATCCGCCCTTATCCAGATCTTCAACTATCTTCTTTCTTGCCTCGTATCTGTCCATTCCTGCATATGCGGGATAATCGTCGGTTATCTTTGCATCATCGGTCATAACGTTGATGATGGGGAGGTTATGACGCTTGCCGACCTCAAAGTCGTTGGGGTCGTGGGCGGGAGTTATCTTAACAACGCCTGTTCCGAAGTCTGTTTCAACATATTCATCGGCAACAACGGGGATCTCTCTTCCTACGAGAGGGAGAACGAGCATCTTGCCAACAATGTCCTTGTAGCGCTCATCGTTGGGGTTTACCGCAACGGCTGTATCACCGAGAAGTGTTTCGGGACGGGTGGTAGCAAGCTCAACATAGCCGCTGCCGTCCTTAAGGGGATATCTCAGGTGCCAGAAATGACCTGCCTGATCCTCATAGTTTACCTCGGCATCGGAAAGAGTGGTCTTGCAGTGGGGACACCAGTTGACTATCCTCTCACCTCTGTAGATAAGACCCTTTTCGTAGTATTTTACGAAAACCTCCTTGACAGCCTTGGAACAGCCCTCGTCCATTGTGAAGCGCTCTCTTGACCAGTCGCAGGAGGAGCCCAGCTTTTTGAGCTGTTCAACGATACGTCCGCCGTACTGTTCCTTCCACTTCCACGCACGCTCCATAAAGCCCTCTCTGCCGAGGTCCTCCTTGGTAACGCCCTCTTTGCGCATAGCCTCAACTATCTTTGCCTCTGTTGCGATAGCGGCGTGATCGGTTCCGGGGAGCCACAGTGCGCTGTAGCCTGACATTCTCTTCCAGCGGATAAGGATATCCTGAAGAGTTTCGTCAAGTGCGTGACCCATATGGAGCTGACCTGTGATATTCGGAGGAGGGATAACGATCGTATAGGGCTTCTTTTTGGAATCCACCTCTGCACGGAAGCAGTTGTTGTCCATCCAGAATTTGTAAATTTTGTCCTCGACCTCTTTGGGGTCATAAACCTTTGTAAGCTCTTTTTTCACTTTTTGACCATTCCTTTCCCATATAAATGCGGCATATGGAGCATAAAAAAACGCCCCGAAGCCGACTACAGCTTCAGGACGGAAAATTCCGTGGTACCACCTGAATTCGCAGAAAAACTGCGCACTCATTATTCCGTAACGGGGAATACCGTCGACAACTACTTTTGTAATTTCGCCGCCGAAGCTCCGAGGCTACCTTCCGCACTGCCCTTATGCAAAGACTCGCACCAACCGTCTTTTCTCTGAGCAAGGAAAAATGCGTACTCCTCCCCATCATCGCTTTTATTACTTTTTCATTATAGCATATGGCATTCGGTTTGTCAAGATGGATTTTTCATATATCGTGATATCTCAAATCCCCCGTGCTCCTCCGCAAACCGCCTGCATATCTCCAGTGTTTCCCTGTCCGCACCCATATCGCAGATAATGCACCGACAGTAAATGTCCGACCGCTCCGCCATTTTAGCCGCCTGTCTCAGAATATATTCAATATCCTCCATTCCACGGGTCACGGGAATGAGAATGACCGTCCGTTCCTCTTTATGCGCCATTGCCGAACGTATGGACGCAAAGCCGAACAAGCACTCCGTAAGGGCTGCCGCCGCAAATACCGCCACGATCAAAACAGTTACAAGCTCCATAAAAATATCCCTCCGCTGCATTATATGCCGCAGGGAGGGATATTGACAATTATGCTTTTTTTCTGATTATGGAGCGGGGCGGAAAATCAATACCTGTGGTATTCGGCATTGAAAATTTCATAGCTGCGTGGCAGGTGTTTTCAACGCTTTCGCCCTCGGCATTCTGTATCTCTGTGACTGTGTATTTAACAGGTCTCTGTGAGGGAGCAAGAATTTCAAGCTCATCGCCCACAAGAAATTTGTTCCTCTGCTCGGCATATATCCGTCCGTTTTCGCACTTGTCAACAACGGCGCAGACATCATATGCCCTGATATATCCGCTGTCCTCGTAATACTGACGGCACTCGGAGGGGTGTCCGAAGAAAAAGCCTGTGCAGTAATCACGGTGGCTCACCTTGAATACCTCTTCACGCACATAGTCGGGAAGCACGTAATTATCCGGGTCTTTCTTCAGGATATCCGCTGCCATACGGTATGCATTTGTGATGACTGAAACGTAATATGCGGATTTTGCACGTCCCTCAATTTTAAGGCTCGTAACGCCTGCCTTGGCAAGCTTGTCAAGGTGATCTATCATACACATATCCTTGGAGTTCAGGATATATGTTCCCTTTTCGTCCTCAAATATGGGGAAATACTGACCCTCACGCTTTTCCTCCATAAGATGATATCCCCAGCGGCAGGGCTGTGCGCACTGTCCCCTGTTAGCATCACGGTTCACAAGATATGATGAAAGCAGGCAGCGTCCCGAAAATGAAACGCACATCGCTCCGTGAACGAACACCTCTATCTCCATATTCTTGGGGGTCTTTGCACGTATCTCCGCAACCTCGTCAAGGCTCAGCTCTCTTGCAAGCACCACCCTTTTCGCACCCATATCATAAAGCTCTCGGGCGGTGACATAATTCACGATGCCCGTCTGGGTGGACATATGGATCTCCATATCGGGGGTGTATTTTTTTATAAGGGACATAAGCCCTAAGTCAGCCACGATAACTGCGTCAACGCCGCATTCGCAAGCGTATTTTATAAAGCCCTCAAAGCTCGGTATCTCGTTGTTTCGGGGGAGGGTGTTGCAGGTGAGATATACCTTCACTCCCCTGCTGTGGGACTTGTCCACCGCTGCTTTCAGTGCGGCTTCGTCAAAGTTTTTCGGTCCCGCTCTCATTCCGAATGCGGTTCCGCCGAGATATACCGCATCTGCGCCGAAATCAAGAGCTGCGTCAAGGCGCTCGGTGTCCCCTGCGGGGGCAAGCACCTCAAGATATTCATATGCCATAAATTTAAAAGTATCCTTTCTGCGTTCATCAGGCAAGATGAGCCGCAACAAGATTTGCTTCGTGCTCCTCAAGGGTCTCGGCGTAGAAAAATTCGCCTGTTTCAAGGTCGGAGCAGAAATAATAGTAATTCGTCTCTCTCGGATAAAGCACCGCTTCTATCGCATCAAGACCGGGGCTGCAAATGGGTCCGGGAGGAAGTCCGCTGCCCTTGTAGGTGTCATATGCATCGCATATGGACTCCGAATATATCTCAAGATTTGGAATAATGACCTCTTTTACGTAATTGCTTGTGGGGTCGGACTGTAAAAGCGGGAATGTGTCGGGGTCATTCAGTCTGTTGTGAAAAACCGATGCCACAAGCTTCATATTGTAGCTGTCCCCCGCCTCACGCTGAACTATGGACGCAAGGGTGAGAGTTTCTTCAAGGGTCATACCCATATCCTCCATACGGCCGTAAAGGTCGGGAGTTATCTTGTACTCAAAGTTTTTGCAGACCTTTTTTGCAACGTTTGCAGGGTCCTCTTCAAGATAGAACTGGTATGTATCGGGGAAGAAATAGCCCTCCATTTTGTAGAGCTTCTTGGGGCTCACAACAACGTGCTCCTCAAAATCAAAACCAAAGGTCTTGGAATTGAACACCCTTATAAATTCCTCGGCGCTGCAAACATTTGCTTCTTCAAGCTTTGCCGCCGCATCAACAAGGCGTATTCCCTCGGGGAAGGTGATGTCCACAAATTCCCTTGGGTTGATAGCCTCCTCCTGAAGCGTCTTGATAAGGTCGCTGTATGGCATATTGGGGCTGAGCTTGTGGCTTCCTGCGATGTATGTACCGTCTGCGCCCTTTAGCTTTGAGATTATTCTGAACAGGGTGGGATTTCCGATTATGCCCTCCTGTTCAAGGATATTGGCGATAGCCTCCGTTCCCGAATTTTCGGGTATCTCAACGGAAAAGACCGTGTCCGAGCGGTCAAGTCCCAGGACCTCAGAGCCCACCGCTATAAAGCCAAGCGCTCCGAGAACTGCAACGGAAAGCACCAGCGTTACCATTATGAGTGCAAAAACAAGCCTGCCGTGGGTCTTTTTTTTGCGCTTCTTGCTTTTGCGCTTTTCCTTAAGTCTGAGCCGCTCCTGTTCAAGGGCTTCTTCATCGTCGGGTTCGTCCCCGTCATCATCGGCTTCCTGCTCTTCGTCTTCCGAGCCGTCGTCCTCATAGAGCACTATTTCATCATCGGCAGGCTCTTCCGAGGCTGTATCGACAGCTTCTTCACTGTCCGCATTTTCTGCCTGCTCCGCCGCATCATCATCGGGTGCGGGACCGCCGTTTTTTTCTTTTGTAAGATCGTCAAGCATTGCGTCAAATTCCTTGTCGTCCATATCACGTCCTCCTTTCTCTTGGTATCCTGCGCAGATATTTTTCCGTTACAAGGTAATCCGCACCAATGTCATATCGTCCGTGGATAAGCTCATTGCAGGTGCAGGCACAGTAGCATATGCCCATTTTCACAAGTCTCGGGTGAGCCGAAAGGAATCGGTCATAATAGCCCTTTCCGTAGCCTAGCCTGAACCCTGCCATATCAAAGGCAAGCCCGGGGACAATGCACAGTGCGGTCTCAAATGCATATGCCTTGACGCACCTTGCGGGAACGGGCTCCATAACGCCGAACGAGCCTTTTTCAAGGTCGGACAGATCCTTTATGAAGTAAAAATCCATATCCCGTGTACCGTCAATGCACTTCGGAACGGCAACACGCTTTTTGTCGTCAACAGCCTTTTGAATAAGGGCATATGTATCCACCTCAATGTCGGTGGACACATAGGTAAGTATTATTGAAGCCTGCTTATATGCGGAGCTTGATATTATCCTCTCGAAAATTCCGCCGTCACGCTGAGCCTTCACCTCGTGGGGCATATCGTTCCGCACAGCCTTGCACTGCGCACGCAGATCTTTTTTATATTCTCTTATGTCGGTCACATTTTCCGACGGCATAGGGATTATTTTGTCCATATTATATTTCCTGCCAGCTCCTCTGCGGTTTTTCTGTCAAAAAGTGCGGTTATGAGCTCTTCGGAAAATTCCAGAGCCGCTCCCGCACCTCTTGCGGTGATGATGTTTCCGTCTCTTACAGCGGGAACGGTGAGAACTGCCGCACCCTTGAGAGCGTTCTCAAAGCCCGGATAGCAGACTGCCTTTTTACCGTCAAGAAGTCCCAGTCCCCCGAGTATCGAGGGAGCAGCGCAGATAGCGCCGATAAGGAGCCCGTTATTGTTTGCATATGCGATGAGTCCGTTCACACACTTATCCGCCGCAAGATTTTTCGTTCCCGGCATTCCGCCGGGGAGGACGATCATTTCAAGCCCGTCCGTAACGGTCTCGTCAATTGTGATGTCGCAGGTAATGGGAATATTGTGAGCTCCTGTGACGACCTTGCCCGTAACGCCAACGGTAATGACTTCCTTACCGCAGCGGCGGAGCATATCAATGGGTGTAATGGCTTCGGTCTCCTCAAAGCCCTGTGCAAGAAAAACGTATATCATATTATCATTCCTTTTTATTTAAAATGTATGGTGTGCTTTTCTATCATAAAGGCAGGGTGATATGAGCGCTTTGCTTTTCTGAGCCCCTCTATCCCAAGATCCTCCTCACGGTTGATGTAGGAAAAGCCCTTTCCCGCCGATGATGAGAACATCAGGTTTATGGCAGGATATGCGCCGTCGATATCAGCCTCCGCTTTTTCGATGTGAACGCCGAGAGTGTCGCTGTTTATCCGCTCACCGATAGTAAATGCCGCAATTTTTCCGCCTACCATCAGCACTCCGCCTGTGAGACCGAGAGCGTGGAAATTCTCGAAATAGGTGTTTATTGCAAACTGCTCGCAGACCTTTGAGCGATCATCATAGGCGCTGTCACGGTTATAGCTCTGCACCGCATAGGAGATGCAGTCATCAAAGTCCTTTTCTTCAAGGGGAGCATATGAATAGTCCATAGCAAGGAGCTTTTTCAGATGATTTCGCTTGCCGTGATATTTTTTGCCCTTAAGCTCTGCAAGGTCGGACACATTGTAAACATAGTCCCAGTCCCCCTCATCACATTCCACAGTATAGCTGTCACGGGGGAAAAGCTCCTCGAAAAGCCCGAATTTATCGGGTGTCACCGAGCCTATCGTCAAGGGGTGACCCTTTGCTTCGGAATATTTTTTCATCTCCGTAAAAACGTCCTTATAATCGCCGCCGCCTGCGGGAAAGGTGAAGTAAATGCCCTCCTCCGACTCGGAGCAGGAGATGTAAAAGTCCTTGTATCGTGTAACCCTGGTGCCGTACATTCTCCGCCACGCCATATTGTTTGCAAAGCAGTATTCGCAGCCCCGGAAATCGGATATTTGCAGCAGCTTATCGACCCAGGGCTTGTCGGAAAGCTCAATGACCTTAAAATCAAGCATTAAATGACCTCGCTGATAATTGAAAGAAGCAGTTCTGTAATTTCATCGGGAGTGCGCTCACTGCCGTCATCGGAGTATGCGCCCACAACGTCCCAGCCACGCTTTTCTGCGGCATAAAGGGCGCATCTGCGGCACATTTCCATATATGGGATATTTCCCTCGTGAATGTCCTTTTTGCTCTCATCGCCGTTGTAGCGGGCGGAAAGTCTCTTCTGGGAAAGCTCCACGGGGATATCGAGGATCACAGTCCTGTCGGGACGGGGAAGCCCCAGCTTGTCGTATTCATAATCTCCGAGCCACCCGAGAAAGCCGTCCCACTCATTTTCAGGGAGCTTTGACATCTGGTGGATAGCGTTTGAGCAGACATATCGGCTGGCAAGTATCACTCCGCCGTTATTATATGCATTTTCCCAGTAAAGCTTGAAGCTTGCATATCTGTCGGCGGCGTAAAATGTGGAAGCCGCATATGCGTTCACATCGGCTGCATTTCTTGAAAATTCGCCGTTTAAATACATTTTCACAAGCGCCGCAGAGGGCTTGTCATATTCGGGAAAGCTTATGCCCGTCACATCGTGCTTTTCGGAAAGAATGGCTTTGAGCCTTTCAAACTGAGTTGATTTTCCGCTGCCGTCAAGCCCGTCTATAACAATAAGCCTGCCCTTTTTCTTATCGTTCATTGCAATTTTCCTTTGGTGTAATTTATTTGTGCTGAAAAGCGCAGAGTTATCTAAAATATATTATATCATATTTTTCGTGGGAGTACAACAGTTTTTCGCTTTTTTATTTAATTTTGCGGAAATTTAAACGGCGCACCCGATTTTTCGGATACGCCGCAGACTGTCGAAAAAGATATTTGATTTGAGCACAGTTCACAAAGCCATATAAAAAGTTCTTTCGTCCAAAACGTTCCACCGGAACGTTTTGGAGGGAAAGTGTGTTTGAGACTGTCACAAGGGGAGGCGGTCTTGTACGCCTCCCCTCGAAATGCTTTCGCATTTCTCACCCCTTGCTCCGTTTTGGAAGGATAAAGGGGGATTTCGCCCTCTGCGGAGGGCGACGAGGGGCTCCACCCCTCGACCCCGCCACCTTTGAAAAGGTGGACGAAACTTTTACTGTTGAGTACATTTGTGCAACTTTTTTCGTTATGCTGCTTTTTCAACAAGCTGCGGCGTACCCGATTTTTCGGGTGCGCCGCAGATAATTAAAATACAAAATCAGAATTTTCCGTCAGGTCTTATCCTTAAAATACTTTCTGAACGCAACTACCGCCAGAACTATCGAAAGCGCCGCTGCAAGATAATCCGTCACAGGCTGAGCAAATGCAAGTGCGCCTGCTGTCCCGAAAACAGAGTTGAATATGAAAAGCACGGGCATAAAAAGCAGTCCCTGTCGGCTTATGGACAGGATAAGTGAGGGCAGTGCCGCACCCATTGACTGGATAGTATTTATCATAACGAAAAGCACGCCGAGGATAGGTCCCGAAATGATGTATATGCGTGCAAACTGCATTCCGTATTCATAAGCGTCGGGCTCTTCGAGAAATGCACTTACCATAGGTCCTGCGAATACGTAGCAGATGATAGTCATAACTATGCTCAGAGACACTGCAAGAATGAGGGAGAATTTCAGAATGCTCTTGAAGCGCTGCCTGTTTCCTGCGCCGAAATTATAGCCCAGGAGGGGCTGTATTCCCGTTCCCAGACCGATAAGGAGCATTACGGCTATCATATTCACCTTCATTGCAACACCGAGACCTGCCACAGCCATATCGCCGTGAGCGGTCATAAGATTGTTTATGACCACGTTGGATGCGCTCATAAGCATACTGTTGAGTGATGCAGGCACGCCTATTGCGAAAACGCCCTTGGCAATGCCCTCCCCTGCCTTGTAGAACCTGGGGTTAATGGAAAGTGTTGATCTGCCGCCGATAAAGTGGGCTATGTAGAAAACGGCGCTGAGGACATTTCCGATAGTCGTTGCTGCCGCCGCACCGCCTACGTTCATACCCATTCCGAGGATCATAATGGGGTCAAGGATAATGTTTGCCAGATTTCCGATTATCATTCCCGCCATAGCCTTGCCTGCCTTGCCCTCGGCACGGATAATTGAGCTGAATGCGTTTCCGATAACGAGGAAAGGTATTCCTATCGCCACTATCTTAAGATACTCGACCACATAGTCAAAGGTGTCGGGAGTTGCGCCCACTATCTTCGCAACGGGCTCAGCTCCGAAGAAAATTATGAGCATACCGACAATGCCCGCCGCCGCCGATGTCCAGAAGCAGAACGAGCAGGCGTGGGTAGCTCTGTCCCTCTTTCCCTCGCCCATAAGCCTTGAGATAAGGGACGTTCCGCCTATTCCGAAAAGCATTCCCACAGCCATAAAGAGCAGGAATGCGGGGGTCGCAAGAGAAACCGCTGCGACCATATATGCATTCTTTGTCTGACCGATGAAAAATGTATCCGCAAGGTTATAGACGAGCACCATAAGCATACTGATTATCGAGGGGATAACATTCAGCATTACCGCTTTTGGCACAGGTGCATTTTCAAATATATCAACTGTTTTGCTGTTCAAATTCACTGCCTCCATTTTTAACTTTAAAGTATAATTATATCATATTTGGAGCAGATTTATATTGCAGAATTGTTTCGTATGCATTAAAATAAATACAGGCAAATCTTATTATAATGAGAGTTAAATGAAAATTAGGTTAAAAATATTGACGGGACAGAGCGTATATGCTACAATAAAAGCAAGAGAAATATACTTTTAAAATATACTTTTTATAAGGACGGAGCTAAGGATTATGAGCGTTGACCCTTATCAGGTTCTGGGGATACCGAGAAATGCGACCGATGACGAGATCAAGAAAAAATATCGTGCGCTGGTAAAGCAGTATCACCCCGATCTTCACCCAAACGACCCCGCTGCGGCAAAGAAAATGAGCGAGATAAACGAAGCCTATGAGATGATAAAATCAGGTCAGTACGACCCCTACGGCGGCAGCTCATCATACTCGGGCGGACAGTCATATTCATCTTCATCTTCCTCATACGGTCAGAGCACAGGCGGACATACCTATTATTCATACGACGATACGGACGATTTTCTCAACTCCTTTTTCGGTGCATTCGGCTTCGGCACAGCCGCTTCACAGATGGACGAGGGCGAAGCCTATGAGAAGATAAGCAGATACATTGCCGAGGGAGACTTCTCCTCTGCGGCATCTGTCCTCAACCGAATGGTTATGAGAGGCGGAAGGTGGTACTACTATGCCGCTCAGGTCAGCAGCGGAACGGGCGATTACGCAAGCGCAGTTCAGTATGCCGATGCAGCAAGGCGCAGCGACCCCTCAGACCCCGATTATGCAGAGCTTTCCGCAAGGTATCACAGGCAGTATGACCGCACGCTCCGCATAAGACGGATAATCCCCACCATACTTTCAGGTCTTACGCTCCTGCTCATTCTCAGCTTTGTGACAAGAATGATACTCTCATTTTTCAGCAGCATTCTTGTCTGGTAATACACTATTTTTAATGAACCGAGGTTATGACAAATGGATAAGCTCAAAAACAAATTCATCGCCTTTATGTACGGCAGGAGCGGTCCCGACAGGCTTTACAGAGTTTCAACCATAGTATTTATGGCACTGGCGGTAATAAACCTTTTTGCACATTCCGTAATACTCGGCATTCTCAGCTGGGCGCTTTTCTTCTGGTCAATGTTCCGCTGCTTTTCAAAGAATGTATACAAGCGAAGCCTTGAAAACCAGGCATATCTGCGGCTTGAGGAAAAGGCAGTCAAAAAATTCAGAATGACAAAGACGATGCTCACCGACAAGGAGCACTGCTACAAAAAATGCAGCAAGTGCAGATCATATCTCAGACTGCCAAGGAAAGCAGGCGTTCACACAGCTGTATGCCCCAGATGCGGCGAGAAGATGACCGTTAAGATCAGAGGTAAGAGCTGATGATAAAAATACTGATAGTCTGTCTGCTGTCAGGTCTCGGAGCAGGTCTCGGAACGGGCTTTGCGGGAATGAGCGCTGCGGCGGTCATCACGCCGATGCTTGTCACATTTCTTGATATCCCCGCATATGAGGCTGTGGGCATTGCCCTTGCTTCCGATGTGCTTGCAAGCGGTATATCCGCCTATACATACGGAAAAAACAAAAATCTCGACATAAAAAACGGTCTTATAATGATGGCAGCCGTGCTTGTTTTCACAATGATCGGCAGCTACATATCAAGCCTTGTGCCAAACAGCACTATGGGCGGCTTTTCCGTGTGTATGACCTTTATCCTGGGCATCAAGTTCATAGTCAAGCCCGTTATGACGACAAAGGAAACGATGAACAGCGTTTCGGGCAGAAAGCGTGTGATACAGTCGCTTGTGTGCGGAAGTCTGATAGGCTTTATCTGCGGCTTTATCGGTGCGGGCGGCGGAATGATGATGCTCCTTATCCTTACAAGCGTTCTCGGCTACGAGCTTAAAACTGCCGTGGGCACAAGCGTGTTCATTATGACCTTTACGGCGCTTACGGGTGCGGTTTCGCATATGGTCATTGACGGTCTGCCCGATATAAAGGTGCTTATCCTGTGCGTTCTGTTCACCCTTATTTTTGCGCAGATAGCCGCAAAATTTGCGAACAAGGCTTCTCCAAAGACGCTCAACCGTGTTACGGGCGTGGTTCTTGCACTCCTTGGACTGGCAATTATGACAGTAAACATTTTCCTTAAGTGATAATTGCTCCTGTCTTTTGGCGGGAGCTTTTTGTGCATACATCACATTTTTGCTCACTTACGGTTATGCAATATAACAAAATAAATTTCATATGAAAAATTTCCCATATGTGAATTGTGTATTATACAGAACGTTCAAATACATCACAGAAAGGACAATGCATAATGAAAATGAAAAAGCTTTCCGCTGTAATGGCGGCAGTCATTGCACTTGGCTGCACAGGTGCATTCCCCGCAGAAGCACGTTCACAGATCGACACTACCGACCTCCCAACACTCTTCTCCTCCAAAGATGATGAGGCGGCGATACTGAAATTTCAGAAAACCAAGCCCAAGCTTTCTGCCGAAAACAGGGAATATGACTGCTACACCACCTTTGAGAACCGCACACTTAACTGGCAGCCTGTTGACAATGCCCTGCTCTACTACATCTACGCAAAGCCCACAGGGAAAAAGAGCTACGAGAAAATAGGCGCTACCTATGACACAAGCTATTATGTGACCTACAATGCCACAACGACATACTGCATCAGGGCGATCTCCTACGATGATAACGACACTAAGATAGCAAGCCGTTCTTCCAATGCCATAACCCTTAAATTCAGGGCAAACCGTGAAAAGATCTGCGAAACATATGATGAAGCTGCTGACTATGAAAGCGCAGAAGGATCTGACGGCGGATATGACAGCGGATATGCATATGACACAGCGGCGGCAGGCTCTGTCCGGAAAAATGAAGCATATCTCCCGTACTATCCCAACACCGAAGAATACGCCCATACCGAGGAAAACAGCTACAGAAACGCTGCCACCGATCCCGTATCCACATTCTCCGCAGACGTTGACACCGCATCTTACGCAAATATCCGCAGACTCATAAATGACGGCTGTGCCATTCCCGAGGACGCTGTGCGGATCGAAGAGATGATAAATTATTTTGATTATGATTACGAAAACGGCGGCAAATACACAAGGGATCTTGACACATTCTCTGTTTATTCCGAAATTGCCGACTGCCCCTGGAATGATGACGCAAAGCTTCTTCAGCTTGGCATAACCGCAAAGGCTCCCGATGTTGTTCCAAGCTCAAATCTTGTATTCCTTGTGGACGTGAGCGGCTCTATGGACAGCAAGGATAAGCTTCCTCTTGTAAAGCAGTCCATTGAAATACTTGCTGAAAATATGAAGGGCGATGACAAGATCTCCATTGTGACATATTCAGGCGAGGAAAGAATAATTCTTGCGGGGGCTGAGGCTTACTGTAAAAATGCCATTACTGACATTGTATCCTGTATGGAGGCAAATGGCTGCACGAACGGAGAAAAGGGAATAAATGCGGCATATGAGATAGCCGAGAAAAACTTCATAAATAACGGCAACAACCGCATTATCCTCTGTACTGACGGTGACCTTAATGTTGGCATATCCGACACAGATCAGCTTCGGAAGCTTATTGAAAAGAAGCGTGAGAGCGGCGTTTATTTCACAGTTCTCGGCTACGGCAAGGGCAATATAAAGGATGATAAAATGGAAGTCCTTGCGGATAACGGCAACGGCAGCTATCACTATATCGACAGCTATTTTGAGGCTGAAAAGGTGCTCATCGCCGAGCGCACACAGAATGTTATCACAGCCGCAAAGGACGTTAAGATACAGGCTGAGTTCAATCCCGCCAAGGTCGAGTCCTACCGCCTTATCGGTTATGATAACCGCCGCCTTGAAAATTCGGATTTCGTGAATGACAGCAAGGACGCAGGCGAGATCGGCGCAGGTCAGAGTATCACAGTGCTTTATGAGATAATCCCTGCGAAAGCTTCCGCTAAAAAAAGCAGCCTTAAATATCAGAAGTCCACAGGCTCCGATGAATGGTGCAATCTAAAGATACGCTATAAATCCCCTGAGGAAACTATGTCGAAGGAGCTTACTGCGGCTGTTGACAACAGCTTTTACCACAAGATGCCGAGCAGCAGAATGAAGCTGGCTTCCGCAGCGGCTATGTTCGGAATGTGCCTTAAGGACAGCGATTATAAAGGCACCTCATCACCTGAAGTCGCAGCAGAGCTTCTTACGAAATATGACGAGCATTTCAGAGAGCAGAATCTTGGTCTCCTCGCACTTATAGCCGCATATTACGATCTATGATGCTGATACTAACAAAAAATATCCCGACCGCTTCAGATGGAGGCGGTCGGGTAAAAAACATATGCATATACAAAAATAAAAAGCTCCGAGCAATAACCCGAAGCTTTTTGCTGGAGGCGCCACCCGGATTCGGACCGGGGGTCAGGGAGTTGCAGTCCCTTGCCTTACCACTTGGCTATAGCGCCTTGGACGTTTTTTCTCTGCAAGAAGGAGAAGCCATATTTCCGCTCCTGCGGAGATAACATACATAGCAGAGAAAAAATGGAGCGGATTACGAGGCTCGAACTCGCTACCTCCACCTTGGCAAGGTGGCGCTCTACCAGATGAGCTAAATCCGCATTTGGCGACCTGGATGGGACTCGAACCCACGACCTCCGCCGTGACAGGGCGGCGTTCTAACCAACTGAACTACCAGGCCATGTGGTGGGAACAATAGGGCTCGAACCTATGACCCTCTGCTTGTAAGGCAGATGCTCTCCCAGCTGAGCTATGCTCCCACATTTTTCTTTGTCGTTGTCGTTGTTTTCATCGTCATCGCCAACCGACTTTTATATTATACACTAATGCTTTGCATTTGTCAAGGGTTTTTTGAGATTTTTTTCAAAAAAATTTCTGTTTTTCAAGAAAGCACGTATTGAAGCCATTCTTTGCGGGTGCATTTATATTATATGCTGCATTTTCGGGTGATATGCAGGGCAAAAAGCCAAAATTCGGAACAAAAAAATTAAATGTTGTCATTTTTATTGAAAAAAATCCCCCATTATGATATAATACATATGAAAGCTTAAAACAAGCTTAATACTAATAACCAATAAAACTGTAGACAAAAAATCTTCGCATAATCCATATACGCAAGATTATGCTCGGTTTTTTGTACAGTTTTTAATTGGTTCTTAGTATAAACTATTCAAGATTAACTTAAATTTTTTGAAAGGCGGGTCATACATATGAAATATACAATGAAGATCACTGCTTCCCTTATGGCTGCGGCTATGTCCGTATCTGTTCTCGGCACAGCTTCCGCAGGCGCTGTGGATTTTACCGTTGTGAGCGGAAACACTACCGGCACAACAGCTTCTGCCACTGCCACCGCAACATCAGCCTCTGTCGTTCAGAATGCTATCCCCGAATTTTTTAACGGCTGTGTAAAGCTCAGCTGGACTGCTGTTCCCTCCGCAGCTTCATATGCGGTAAAGATATGCACCACCGACGGCACTGTTATCAAGACCTATTATCCGTCATATGTTTACAACGCCGTTATCGTTCCCGAGACAGTGTTCAATGTTGATTATAATTCACAAAAGGATTTCTATGCCTGTGTTATAGCCCTCAGAACAGGTGAGACAGATTCTACTCCCTCGACCTTCTACGCTCCCTCCTCAAGCAAATTCACCGTCAAGTCGGATATGAGCGAATATCCCCAGTACGGCGCACCTCAGAATGTTGCTCTTATGGTAAATAACGGCAAGCTCCTTATCAGCTGGACAAATCCCAATGATTTTATGAAATCAAAGGACATTTTCAGCGTGAGCGTTGAGGATCGCTCCGGCAAGACCGTTTTCTCCAATAGCACCACTGATTGCAGCACAGAGGCAAAGGGTCTCAAAGACGGCGAAAAATACACAATAAAGATCATCAACAAGTCATTTTCCGCTATGACATCTGTGGATTATACCTTTGTTTCCGACCTTGCCAAGAAGCAGGCAGGCGAAAGCAGCTCTGAAGCTGCTCCCAAAAAGGACTCGGTATATATGCTTTCCGCTCCCAACAGCGTAAGCGCCAAGGCAGGCGACTCCAGGATAACCCTTTCCTGGAGCAGCGTTGACGGTGCAGACGGATACAGGATATACTTTTATGATTCCGCTTCAAAGAAATACAAGACCTTCAAAACCATCAAGAGCACAAAGTGTACTGTAAAGAATCTCACAAACGGCAAGAGCTACAAATTCAAGGTAGCAGCTGTCCGCTACAATTCAAGCACAAAGAAATATGAAGCAGGCAAGATCTCAGGTGCGGCTTCCGCCACCCCAAAGGTACCCTCATCATCAGTAGGCGGCAAAAAAACCGCAAACTGATTTAAGATTTATTTAAGCCCTGTCTGATATAATTGCAGCAATCCGATAAAGATAGGGGGCAGAAATATGCGGATAATGATAGCCGAGGACGAGGAAAAGCTTGCCGATGCCCTCGTGCAGATATTTGCAAAGAACAAGATAACCGCAGACGCTTTCGGAAACGGCATTGACGCTCTCGACAACGCTCTCACGGGGATATATGATGTTATCGTGCTGGACATTATGATGCCGGGAATGAACGGCATCGAGGTGCTCAGGAAGATACGTGCGGAGGGAATGGACACCCCCGTGCTTATGTTCACCGCCAAGGACGAGATATCCGACAAGGTAAAGGGTCTTGACAGCGGTGCTGATGATTACCTCACAAAGCCATTCGCCACCGAAGAGCTTCTTGCGAGAGTAAGAGCCCTCGGTCGGCGGAGCAGTGCCGCAATAGTTAATTCGGACATAATAACCTGCGGCGATCTGTCTCTTGACACGGCGGCATATGAGCTTTCCAGCGGGAAAAATTCACTTAAGCTGGGGCTTAAGGAATTTTCAATAATGGAGCTGCTTATGAAAAACAGCGGCAGGGTGCTGAGCAAGGAAACCCTTATCACCAAGATCTGGGGCTATGATTCCGATGCGGAGTACAACAATGTTGAGGTATACATCTCATTTCTCCGCAAGAAGCTTGATTTTATAAAGTCAAAGGCCGCCATAAAAACCGTCCGTGGCGTGGGATATACCCTTGAGGAGGACGGAGCGCTATGATAAAGAAGCTTCGTGCAAGGTTCACCTTTGTTCTGACAGGGCTGCTCACACTTGTGATGATAGGCGTGCTGGGGGCAATATACATCTCGATGTACCGCTCCGAGGAGCAGAATGCCCTGAGAATGATAGATTTCGCTTCATCGCTGGATTACAGCGGAAGGTGGGAAAATCCACCGCCGCCACGGGATATTGATGAAGAGCCTCCCGATGACGCTCCCGAGGATATCCCCGACCGCCATAACGACAGAAAGCATTTGCAGATGTCCTCGGGCTGGATAACCGTAAAGCTTGACAGCGAAAATGAAATTGAAAGCATTTTCTACAGCCGTGAGCGCTTTTTTACCGATTCGGCTGAGTCCGATGAACAAAGCGCCGCTGTCACAGAGGCAGCAAAGGAAATAATCAGCCGTGAGGGCAAATACGATGGCTGCATAACCGCAGGCGGCGTGTCCTACCGCTACAGGCTGAAAGATACGGCTGACGGACGGCAGATAATACTCCTTGACCGCTCGGAAGAGCTTTCCACTCTCCGCAGGCTGCTGGTGATCCTGCTGGCAATATTCGTGCCTGCTCTGGCGGTGCTTTTCCTGCTGTCGGTAATGCTGTCAAAATGGGCTGTGATACCTATTGAGGACGCTTGGAACAGGCAGAGGGTATTTTTCTCAAACGCTTCCCACGAACTGAAAACTCCCCTGACGGTCATAAACGCAAATCTCGATGTTATAACCTCCAATCCCGATGACACGGTTGCGGGACAGGGGAAATGGTTCGGATACATTCGCTGCGAAGCCGAAAAAATGTCCAGGCTCATAAACGAGATGCTCTACCTTTCAAGGGAAGAGCGGACAGACGGGCCCCCCGTTATGACAGATGTTGACCTGTCCGAAGCGGCAGAGGGCGTGTGTCTTGCAATGGAGGCTGTGGCGTTTGAACGTGGAAAGACCATATGCCCCGACATTGAAAACGGAGTTATAGTCAAGGGTGAAAAGGAAAGTCTTGTGAGAATGATAAACATTCTCGTTGACAATGCCGTGAACCATTCCGCCGAGCATTCGGACATCTTCATCTCCCTGAAAGTCTCAAAAAAGGGAAAGGCGAAGCTTACCGTATCAAATAAAGGCACGCCTATCCCCGCCGATGAGCTTGAACGGATATTCGACCGCTACTACCGCACCGACGCATCACGAAGCAGCTCCACAGGCGGCTTCGGGCTTGGTCTTGCCATTGCAAAGGCAATTGCTGAAAAGCACGGCGGCAGCATATCCGCAGAATCGGACAATGAAAAGACAGCATTTTCGGTAATACTGAATGTACTGCGGTAAAAAATCATCTGCTCCTGCACTTGGGAGGAAGCTAAACTATTGAAAAAGATATTGTTTTTATACTAATAACCGATTGTTCTATAGATAAAGCCGACAGATGAAATAAGCCCAGTCTAGGAAAGCGACTGCAGGCGGGCTTGCCGCCCGGCAAAGGAGCTTGACGACGAATGGGCTTATTTCAGCCGAGGATTTGTCTATAGGTTAATTGGTTATTAGTATTAGCAAGACAATTGCCCTCTTTACCGAAGCTTTTATTTGTCTTGCTTTTTCCACAAAATAAAACGGGGCTCCGCAAAACTGAAATGCGGAGCCCCGTTATATTATTATATGAGATAAAATTATGCTCTTGTTACCTTGTGGTAAACCTTCTTGCCCTTCTTGACTATAACGCTGTCGGAAATCTCAACCATAGCATTGGGGTCAGTCACCTTTGCATCATCAACGGAAACGCCGCCCTGTGTAACAAGTCGTCTTGCCTCGCTCTTGGAGGGGCAGAGAGCTGTCTTTACAAGGAGGTCGAGAATGTTTATGCCGCCCTCAAGCTCTGCTGCGGGCATCTCTGTTGTGGGCATATCATCGGTATTTCCCGAGCCGCCGAAAAGCTTCTTTGCGGCTTCAAGGCACTTGTCAGCCTCTTCCTTGCCGTGGATAAGGGAGGTAAGCTCATAAGCAAGGATCTCCTTTGCCTTGTTGAGCTCTGCGCCTGTCATTGTGCGCTCCATTTCCTCAATCTGCTCAATGGGCAGGAATGTAAGGAGCTTTAAGCACTTGATAACATCATTATCGCCAACATTTCTCCAGTACTGGAAGAAATCGTAGGGAGATGTTTTTTCGGGGTCGAGCCATACAGCGCCCTTTTCGGTCTTGCCCATTTTCTTGCCCTCGGAGTTTGTGAGGAGAGTAATGGTCATTGCGTGAGCGTCCTTTGCAAGCTTCTTTCTGATAAGCTCTGTGCCGCCCAGCATATTAGCCCACTGGTCATCGCCGCCGAACTGCATATTGCAGCCGTATTTTTGGAAAAGCATATAGAAATCGTAGGACTGCATTATCATATAGTTGAACTCGAGGAATGTAAGTCCCCTCTCCATTCTCTGCTTATAGCACTCGAATGTGAGCATCTTGTTTACGGAGAAGCAAGCGCCTACCTCACGGAGAAGCTCAATGTAGTTCAGGTTCATAAGCCAGTCGGCATTATTCACCATAATAGCCTTGCCCTCGGAAAAGTCGATAAAGCGGCTCATCTGCTTTTTGAAGCAGTCGCAGTTGTGCTGAACGGTTTCCTGTGTCATCATCTTTCTCATATCGGATTTGCCCGAGGGGTCACCGATCATACCTGTGCCGCCGCCGATAAGGACGATAGGCTTGTTGCCTGCCATCTGGAGTCTCTTCATAAGGCAGAGAGCCATAAAGTGACCAACGTGAAGGCTGTCGGCTGTGGGGTCAAAGCCGATGTAGAAGGTAGCCTTTCCGTTGTTTATCATCTCGCTTATCTGCTGCTCGTCAGTCACCTGAGCGATAAGTCCTCTTCGGGTAAGTTCTTCGTATAAAGTCATTTGAATTTCCTCCGTTTATTTTTGTTTATTTGTTTTTATTTTTTATTATTTTGTAAGCCTGATAAAAGCAGAACGCCGCTATCAACAGCCATATTACCATTTATATTTCCCCCTTAATATGAGATGAAACCGATATGAGGTCTCACTGATACCACCGCCTTTCAGGTTGATTTTTTATTTTGATCTTTCGTTTATATATCTGCAAAGCTTCATCACAGGCAGATCGTTTATATACCGCTTGTAGCCGTCGGGGTCACACATAGGCTTGTCCTCGGGAATATGAAGATCAACGCAAAGCTTTATTTTCTTTCCGTTTTTCATATGTATAATAAGCTCAAACACATAGCAGTAAAAGCTTATCCTGCTGCGTTTCTGTGTCACATTATAGTCGGCATATTGGATATACTCATAGCTTATCCTTGAAATAAGGACTTTCCGAGATGCAAAGCTGTGGGTGATAACAAGCTTATCACTTTTGGCATATATCACTCCGCCCTTAATGTTAAGCAAAAAAACGGCAGCCACGGCGGAAATGATGAAAATAATTGCCCAAGCAGTCATAGCCGCTGAAAATTCAGGTCTGATACAGCTCAGAAATAAGCTTGCGGACATTGTCGCAATAACTACAGCTGTTTCATACAGAGTTCCGAGAGTGCCCGTTGAGTTAAATCTGCATTTCATTTTCTCACGCCTTTTCCAGAACCGTCACCGCACAGTAATGCAGGATATCAAAGCTTTCGGGTGCGGTCTTTTCAAGAAGAGACATATGCTCCCTGTCAAAAGCCGCTATTTCATCATCGGAGAGCGATGCGCCAATTCCACGGCAGGCTTTCATACGCCCATTCCAGCTTTCACGGGTGAAACGCACCTTAACGTCAAAAACTTCGGCAGACAGCTTCCTGAAATATCCCGAATACACATCGGGAATATAGTTTTCGTGGCGCACATCGCCCTTGCCCGACCATTTCGGATTGTATTTCAGCACAAGCTCCTCGCTTGCTCCCGCAATTTTATCTTCATACGGCAGCCAGCCCATATACATCACCCCGAGCTTTCCGCCGTCTATGAGAAAATGTGCAAGCTTCGGTGCGGTAATATCGTGGTCAAAGTAGAAAAAGCACTGACAGGCTGTAACAGCATCGAAATAGTTTTCGGGAAAGCTCAGTTTTTCGGTGGGGCAGCAGAGAAAATTTATATCCATACCCTCTGCCGCCGCAAGTCTCTTTGCTTCGGCTATCTGATTTTCGGAAATGTCCGTGCCTGTGAAATTCGCCCCGAAATGATACATATTTCTTGGGATAACGCCCGTACCCGTACCGATGTCAAGAACCCTCTGCCCCGAAATGCCGATGCCGAGAGAATGTATCTTTTCGTAAAACCCATCGGGATAAATGTCACGGTATTTTCCGTAATCCCCCGATGTTCTGCCCCAGTCAAAGGGCTTGCCGCTGTCGATATCCTTATTTGTCATCAAAGCACCTCACATAGTCCAGCCCATTTCCCTGAGCCTGTCCATAACATCGGCATCAAGATCGTCATAGCTGCCTTTTTCGATAAGCTCCATTGCATAGACCGTTGCCTGTGCGGGATAGGTTTCACGAATCCCGTCAACGAGAATTTTTATCCTGTCGCCGCTTTCAAATTCGGCAAAATCAAAACCCGTAAAGGATTTGAAATCATAGGCAGCAACTGATGTCGGCTCAATATATCCGTTATGCTCAACAAGAACCATATCCCCGCCTTTGTCACAAAGATATCTTCCCTCGAACCAGCTGCATATCTTTGCACCGCTGACATATCCCTTCGGATCCCGAAAAATCGCTATTCCTATGTCATCACAGGTATAAATATCGCCGTATCCCACAGCAGGCTCGCCCCACACATCGGATATTTCTTCCAATGTGCAGCCCGACAGCTTTTGTGAAAGCGTATCATCATCAAGCGCCGCCGCTTCGGAAAGAGACGGGATATCGGCTTTGCAGGCTGTGAGTGTCAGCGAAAATGCAAGGGGCAGGAAAAGTGCTTTTGTGGCTTTCATAATTTCATCTCCAACCAAAAAAGCCCTCTCGAAGCCTGAGCTTCAAGAGGGCGAATTTCCTTTTTAGCAAAAGAAAGCGCTGTACCACCTCAGTTCATCATACTTTCGTATGACCTTGGGGAGACTGTAACGTGTCTCAGTCCGTATATGACTAATTGAATTTCATCATATCTGCTCGGGAATGTATCTTCAAAGCGCCGCTGCCCTCTCCCACCTGCCGAAGGCTCTCTGAAAGCGGATATGCTCTGCTTTTTTTCCGTCACTGCATTTTAACTCATATTAATGCTGATTATATCATAAAGCTTTGCCGTTGTCAAGGATTTTTTGCCGATATTACGATAATTTTCAATTTACCGCTTGATGTTTCATCAAATGATGTGTATAATAATATATGGTTTTGTTTGCACTTCTTAAAAGGAAAGGATATTTTAATATGACCGACTTAAAAAAATACATAACCGACATTCCCGATTTTCCTCAAAAGGGAATTATTTTCCACGATGTAACATCGCTTCTTCAGGACAGCGAGGGTTTTCACAAATCAATAGACGAGCTTCTCGGAAAGCTTGAGGGCGTTGAATTTGACGCTGTTGCTGGACTTGACGCAAGAGGCTTCCTCTTCGGCGCACCTGTGGCATATGCCAAAAACAAGGGCTTTGTCCCCGTCCGCAAAAAGGGCAGGCTTCCCCGTGAGACAGTATCCGCAGAATATGAGCTTGAATACGGAACAGCCGTTGTAGAGATGCACACAGATTCCCTTAAAAAGGGCGACAGAGTGGTCATAATCGATGACCTTATGGCAACGGGCGGAACTCTTGAAGCCGCTGTAAAGCTTTGCGAGCAGCTTGGTGCAAAGGTCGTGAAGATACTCTGCCTTATCGAGCTTAAGGGCTTAAACGGCAGAAACAAGCTCAAAGGCTATGATGTGGAGTCGCTTATTACCTATGATGAAAAATAATTTTGCGGTTATATAAAGTTCGGGACAGGCGTGCCCGCCCCGAAAATATCCTTACTTTTTCTTTTTATATCCGCAGTCGCAGTAGGGTCCGCCTGACGCAAGGGTGTATTCCCTGACGAAATCCGCAGCTTTCCCCGCTTCCGCCATTGTGTAGTCAAGGCGGCACATTGCGGGGACATATTCACTCAGTCCCAGTTCCTTCATCAGAACGCAGATGCCGCAGGTGTAAAACCTTGCCTCATAGCCGCTGCCGTCCTCATAGGGAAGATAGTCCATATTCCACGAATAGGGATTTCTGTCGCCTGCCCTGAATGCAGCAGTCTGTTTCATACCCTCTGTGTCTTTCTCGGTGAATTTCTTTCTGCCCGATGATTCGCAGAATTTTTTCATCATATTTGTCATCATCGACTTTGCAAAATATTTTTCTACCTGCTCCACAGTGGGCTTTTGGGGCATATTAAGTATAAACGCAGCAAGCAGGGAGGCGTTCACGATGTTCATTCTGAACCTGTCCCCTTTTTCAAACTCGGGCAGCTTTCCGATTATCTCGCTGTATTTCACCTTTGCTTTTTTCTTTACTTCATCAGCGGTTTTATCGTCATATCCCAAAAGTGAAACGAGATTATCCCTGAACGAGCTGCCGAAAATCAGCCACATTCCGAAGGGCGTTCCCATATACTTCATAAATTACCATTCCTTTCAAGCAGTTATCATATACTAACTATACCACAGTTTCATAAAAAAATCAAGCTCCGCAGAAAAAAATCCTGCGGAGCTTTTGATATATTTTGATATATTAACGATCAGTTTCCGAGCCTGCGTTCGTCGCAGTATTCGCATTCCAGCATATCGCCCAGACCTCTGAAATATTTTGGGAGATAGCTTTCCTTGTGAGTGATGCAGTTGGGATTTGTGCAGGCAACAGAGGGATATATGCTGCCTGTAAGGAGCGGACGGCTCTCATTGGGGCTTTCAAGAACAGTCATAACAAGCGCCATTCTTACGTACATACCGTACTTTGCCTGCTTGAAAAACATTGCTCTGGGGTCATCGTCCACGTCCATTGTGATCTCGTCAACTCTGGGCAGGGGGTGGAGAACGATGCAGTCGCTCTTAGCCTTGTTCAGCTTTCTCTTGTCGAGGATATATGCGTCCTTAAGGGCAAGATATTCTTCCTCGGAAGCAAATCTCTCCTTCTGAACCCGGGTCATATAAAGCATATCAAGCTCCCCGATTGCGTCTTCAAGAGAGGGATTTTCCTCAAATTTGCAGTTCTTTGCCATAAGGATATCCTTTATGTACTGAGGCATACCCAGCTCCTTTGTGGAGATGAAAACGAACTTGATGCCCTTGAAGCTTGAAAGAGCCTTGCACATCGAATGAACGGTCCTTCCGTTTTTAAGGTCGCCGCAGAGACCGATAGTCAGGTTTTCAAGTCTGCCCTTTTCCCTGTAAAGAGTGAGCATATCGGTAAGGGTCTGTGTGGGGTGGAGATGGCTGCCGTCGCCTGCATTGATAATGGGGCAGTCAGCTGTAAGAGCCGCAGCCTTTGCAGCGCCCTCGGAGGGGTGACGCATAACCATAATGTCCGCATAGGAGGACACTATCTTGGTGGTATCCTTAAGGTTCTCGCCCTTTGCAACAGATGATGTGGCAGGGTTGTCAAAGCCGATAATGGTGCCGCCCAGTCTCAGCATAGCAGTCTGGAAGGACATCTGTGTACGTGTGGAGGGCTCATAGAAAAGAGTAGCCATTATCTTTCCGTCGCACACCTTTGCATACTTCTTGGGGTCGTCACAGATGTCGGAAGCTCTTTTAACAATTTTGAGCCACCACTCGCTGCTCATATCATTCAGGTCGATGAGATTAGTAAATCTTGAATTAACCATTTTAAGATACCATTCCTTTCGGGATACCCCTTTCGGGCAATATCCGACAATTTTATCTTTATACTATTTTATCACACCCGATAAAAATAATCAATCCCCCATATAAAAAATTTTGCTTATGTTCATATGAATTACTTATCATTCCATAACATTTACAGCTTATTATCACAGTATTTTCCTATCATTTCCAGTTCGGGCAGATACAGCGGCTCATCATCAGCAGCCGCAAGACGGAGACATTCTTCATACGGATAGAGCTCAATGCCCGATATCTCCGATCCCTGCACCCGTATCCGTGAGATATCCGCTTTTCCCGTGTAGATATACACGTAAGCAAGCTCGTTGTCATCGAATATCTTCCCACGGAAATACTTCACATAATGCCTGCTCAGCTTGCCTGCAAGGACAAGCTCAAAGGGCTCCGCCTTTATGCCAAGCTCTTCGTACAGCTCCCTTACCGCTCCCGTGAGAGGCTCCTCCCCCGCATCAATATGCCCCGCTGAGGAGATGTCAAGCCTGTCGGGAAAGCTGTCCTTGTTATGGCTCCTGCGCTGCAAAAGAAGCTTTCCCTCTCTGATTATCCAGATATGCACCGTCCGATGATAAAGCCCGTGGCTGTGAACATAGGAACGGGGCGCAGTTTTCCCCGTAACATCGCCGTTTTTGTCAAGTATATCAAATATCTCTTCCATTGCAAAGCCCCCTTATTTTTCAAGCTCTGCCGCAAATTCGCCGCAGCAGCCGATAAATCTTTCCGCCGCCGGCGAAAGTGATTTTCTGCTCCGAAAAGCAAGACCGATGTTTCTGAACGCAGGCACATCAAGATGCTTTATACGGTATCCTTTTTAGGGAAGTATGGATATCCCAAGCCCGTGTGGAATAATGCTGCTTATCCGTAAAAAAGCGATGACCGATTTTTTCGGTCATCTCAGATCATTATACGTAATACTGCGCCTGAGCTCTGAACATCTCTGCATAAATACCGTCAGGCTTACGGACAAGCTCGCTGTGAGTGCCGTATTCCTTTACCGTACCCTCAGAAAATACCGCAATGTTGTCGCAGAATTTGCAGGAGGAAAGGCGGTGGGAAATGTACACCGCAGTCTTGCCGTTAACAAGGCTGTCAAACTGTCTGTATATCTCATACTCCGCCACAGGATCAAGGGCAGCGGTGGGCTCGTCAAGGATAATAACGGGTGCGTCCTTGTAAAGAGCACGGGCTATCGCCATTTTCTGCTGCTCGCCGCCGGAAAGCTCAACGCCCTCCTTGTCAAACTGCTTGAACATCATCGTGTCTCTGCCCTTCGGGAGAGAATCTATCTTTTTGAGAATGCCTGTTTTTTCAAACAGCCTGTCAACATTTTCATTGCCGTTTTCGTCCTCTTTTCCAAGGAGGATATTATCCTTTGCGGAAAATGCAAGGAGCCTGAAATCCTGAAAAACTACGGAGAACAGCTTCATATATTCATCGTAATCATAGTCCTTGATGTTCACGCCGTCAAGAAGTATCTCTCCGCTGTCCGCATCGTAAAGTCTGCACAGGAGCTTTATAAATGTGGTCTTTCCCGCACCGTTCAGTCCCACCACCGAAAGCTTCTCCCCTGCTCTGAGCGTCAGGGAAACATCGTTTAAAACGTAATTTTCCGTGTGGGGATATTTAAAGCACACGTGACGAAATTCGATAACGTGACCCTCCGAGATATTTTCTATCTTCCTGTCGCCCTTTTCCATAGCGGGAGGATAGTCCATAAACCTGATTATCTCGTACATATAGCTGCTGCGCTTGGCAATATCCTGCAAGCCGAGGATAACTGCCTGCAATGACGAATGGAGCGTGCCGCCGGCACTGAGCATCTGTGAGAATGTACCGATAGTTATTTTTCCCGTAATGGCGAGGATACCGAGGTAAAGATACGTACCGAAATCACGGAGAACATTTACAATGATATCGAGAATATTCAGGGGGAATTTCAGTCGGTTGATGTTCTCCCAGTAGTCGGAGAGCCTTTTTATCTGCTGAGAGGTCTTTGCAAGCATCATTCCCGCAGCGCTGTAAAGTCTCACGTCCTTGCCGCAGCGGAAGTCCTCCATTTCCCAGCAGATGTGTCCGAAAATACGGTCAATGCCTGAAAGCTCCGCAAAATTCTTGATATCTATCTTGTTTTTCTTTGCGTTGATAATGGCGGTCAGCACAAGGAGCACGCCGATTATCAGAAGCAGCACGGGTGCGTTTATGATGAGCACAGCAATTACGCCCGCAATTTTTATCCCGTTTGAGATAAGGGAGAAAAAAGCGTTTGCGATATTGTGAGTTCCTCCCGACCACATAATTCCGTCTCTTGCTTTTTTGATGCGGTCAAGAGCGGTCTTGTCCTCGGTGAGGGAGAAATCTATCTCCATACATCTTGCGGATATCTCCATAGACGAAGCGTTCAGAAACATATCCTCGCACTTTGAGAGATGAATTGAAAGTACGCTGTTTATACCTGCAAGAAGTACGGAAAGCAGTGTCATTGTGCCGAAGCAGACGATTATAAAAGGTATGTCCTTTTCCTGTGCCGTGAGAGCGTCGATAGCCGCAGGCAGGAGCAGCAGCTCGGGGAACGGCGCTGCCGCCCCCACGATAACATTCAGCACAGACAGGGGCAGATATGATCTTTTGTACTGTTTTATCTGTCTGAAACAATATTTTAAGGATTCCCTTGCGGGAGAAATTTTCTTTTCTTTCACTGTCATCACTCCTCTCAGTCATTCAGAGCCGCTTCGGGAGCATTGTCGAAAATGTCCTTGTCCTCAACGTAATACTGCGCCTGAACACGGAACATTTCCGCATAGTCTCCGTTTTTCGCCATAAGCTCCTCGTGAGTTCCCGTCTCGGTCATCTCGCCGTCCTTGAACATAGCCACCCTGTCGCAGAAACGTGTGGAGGACAGGCGGTGGGAGATATACACGGCGGTGCGGTGCCCCACAAGTCCGTTGAAGCTCTTGTAAAGGCGGTATTCCGCAAGAGCATCGAGGGCGGCTGTGGGTTCATCAAGGACGATAACATCACTGCCCTTGTAAAGCGCCCTTGCAAGGGCAAGCTTCTGCTTCTCTCCCCCCGAAAGGTCAACGCCGTCATCGTAAAGCACCTTTAAAAGCTCGGTGTCAATGCCCTTTTCAAGCTTATCTGTCTTTTCACCTAGACCCGCTTCACGGACGCACCTTTCAGCCCTTTCCCTGTCGGTCTCATCAGGCGGGCTCATCGAAACATTTTCCGCCATTGGGAACGCAAACACCGTCACGTCCTGAAATGCGGGGGAAAAAAGCCTGTAATACTCGGCTCTGTCGAAGCGGCGGATATCCGTGCCGTTCATAAGAATGCGTCCCTCGGTGACATCGTAAAGTCTCAGAAGGAGCTTTATAAATGTGCTTTTTCCCGCACCGTTCAGTCCAACCACCGCAAGCTTCTCTCCTGCGGCAATTGTGATGTTCAGATTTTTAAGGGCATATTTTTCCTGTCCCTTGTATCTGAATGAAACATTTTCAAAGGTAAAAACATATTTATCAGCCTTGGGAACGGGAATAATGTCCTTTCCGCCGTCATTCGGGATATCCATAAAGCTGCGGTAATCATCGGTATGGGCGCTTCTCTCCCTGAGAGCCGAAAGTGCCGAAAGCACCTCGTTTATAGCGTTGGAGAATGCTCCTGCACCGGCAAGGTAAAGAGTGAAATTACCGATGGAAAGATCCTTTGCGATAACGCTGTAAACCAGCCAGCCTGTAATTATGAGCTGTCTCACAAGGGATATTCCGTGGGAGAATATTGAGTTGTATATCCAGTACTGCCTGGATCTTATCCAGTGTTTCAGCTCCTCGTAATACACGTCCTTCTGCTTTTTTGCAAGGAATTTCTTCATTCCGAAAAGGCGGATATCCTTTGCATATGAAAAATCTGTGGTCACATTGTCCATATATTCGAGCTTTCTCCAGTGGGGCATCATAGCGTCCCACATCTCTTTTTTGTCCTTTTTTCTGATATGCTCGAAGTAAAGGAATTGGATATAGGACAGCACCCCTATGACAAGTATTATAAGGGGGTCAAAGCTTGTCATAATGATTATGGCGATGATGATGGATATTATCTGTGTGAACAGCACCTGCATATAGGTCATCATACCCTGAACGCCCTGCCAGTCTCCCGCTGTGGCACGCTTTGCCTTCTGGAGCCTGTCAAGCATTTCGGGAGTTTCAAGGGCTTCATAATCCATATCAAGGGTCTTGGCGATACGTTCCTTGATTATCATAAGGCGGACGTAAGTAAAGCCCAGTCCCGTTTTCACGGTGGATATGGTATTTAGCCACATAATGAACAGCTCCGCCGCAGTGGTGGCAGCCACAAGCTTTACAAGAGGCATTATGTCGCCGCCTCCTGTGCTCGCCTGTATCATATCGATAACAAGCTTTCCGATAAAGCTCCATATGTAGGACATCGAAGCTGCCGCAGCCGCTCCCGTGATGATGAAAAATATCAGTGACGGGCGGTATTTTTTAAACCTTTTCAGGATATATATGCAGTTGCTCACTACCCCGTAATCCTTATGAAGCTCGTCTTTCTCTTCTTTCTTTTCCGTTTGCGTAAAAAGTTCCAAATGTCATTCCTCCCTGTTATGGCGCAAAAAAGCGTCCCTGTCGCACCATACGGCACAACAGGGACGCACGTAATTATCCGCCTGTCCCGTTAACTTAATACGTGAGAACGGGCAGCGTCTGTACCCCTGAAATTATGCCGCAGTTATGCTTTGAATCTCTGATAATATATACGAACATTCTGCCCGCCTCCTTTCGTAAAATGATATGGTCAAAGTATAGCACCGAAAAACAGCTTTGTCAAGACTTTTTTCAAAAAAATTTATTTTCCGAGCTTTACAAGGCTGAACTGCCCCGTTATTTCCGACCTTTCTCCCCATATGACTGCCACAGCTCCGCCTGCGCCGCAAAGGAGCATAAGGAACATATTCATATAGTATGTAAACAGGGAATCGCCAAGCTCATAAATTGCCTTTGCATTTTCAAAGCACAGGGAGAATGTGAATGTATCGGAATATTCCGTACCCTTAAAGCCGAGGAAAAGGTCAAGGGCAATATCGACTCTGAACGCAAGATAGCCTATTGCGGCAGCAATGACCGTGCATATGACCGCTCCTGCCAAAGAAAGCTTTTTGCCCAGCTTTTTATATCCCCACACAATGCCGCCGCCCATTGCAAGACCGCCCATAAGGGACACTCTTCCAAGTCTGCCGAGAAGCAGTATTATCGCCACACCGATAAGCGAGCACACAGCCGCACCGATTATGCCGAGTGGGATATTTTCAGCGGTTTCGTTGTATTCTGATTTTTTCTGCCCCAGCTCCGACATCATTTTTTCGGCATCGGAACTGTTTATGAAAATATATTTGTCCCTGAAAAAGTAAACATCTGTGGGTCCCTCTTCACCCATAATATTACAGTTTGCGTACCCCGAAGAAAACAGTGCCGTTACCGCCGCATTTGCCGTATTCACAAGGATCTTTTCCACCCCCGCAAGGGTGTAGGATACATCAGCACTGAACATCTGCATAAAATTATCGGAAGAATAGCTCACGCCGAATGGTATCGCATCAAAAAGCTCCTTGTCAGGCGCTTTTCCGTCCTTTGATACACATATGACAATGCTTATAAAGCTGTTAAGCTTTTTACCCTCTGATTCGTTGCGTGGGAGAACAAGCATTGTATATCCTCTGAAAACGCCGAAGCCCACCCCACGCTTTTTATCAAATGACAGACCGAGCTTATCGGCGGTGTTTTCCGCCGTTTTTCTTATTGATGCCATAATATCCCCCTTTTGACAAAATGTTAAAAATATTATACAGCAGACGACATCAAAATGCAATAGAATATAACAAAAAAATAGCAATATCCTCTTGATTTTTTCAGAAACAAGTGGTAAAATATAGTTTGGTGTTCATTTAGTATGAAAATATTGATATAGGAAAGGTCGTTTTTACAAATGTTGATTTTAGTTGTAAACGCAGGAAGCTCCTCGCTTAAGTATCAGCTTCTTAATATGGATAATGAAAGCGTTATCGCAAAGGGCAACTGCGACAGAATAGGAATTGACGGTCACATCTCCCACAAGACCTCCGACGGAAGAAAGGTTGAGCTTGACTGCAATTTCCCCACACATACCGAAGCTTTTGAAAAGCTCGTTGATGTCCTCACAACAGGCGAGGGCAAGGTAATCGACTCTATGAGCGAGATAAACGCTGTCGGTCACAGGATCGTGCAGGGCGCTGAGGTGTTCAAGGAAACAACTCTCGTTACAGATGAAGTCATCGACAGGATCGACAGCCTTGCAGAGCTTGCTCCCGTACATAACCACCCCCACGCTCTTGCTCTGAGAGCCTGCCGCAAGGTACTCCCCGACGCTCCTATGGCTGTTGTATTCGACACTGCATTCCACCAGACAATGCCCGAAAAGGCTTATATGATGGCTCTTCCCTATGAGGATTACGAGGAGCTCCACGTAAGAAAGTACGGCTTCCACGGCACATCTCACAGATTCGTTTCCCACGCTCTTGCAGACGCTATGGGCAAGGACGTTAAGGATCTTAAGATAATCTCCTGCCATATGGGCAACGGTTCCTCCATTACTGCCGTTGAGTACGGCAAGTCTATCGACACATCAATGGGCTTTACTCCCCTTGACGGTCTTATTATGGGTACACGCTGCGGCTCTGTTGACCCCTCCGCTGTTACATATGTTATGAACAAGAGAGGTCTCACCGCTTCCCAGATGTCCGATTATATGAACAAGAAGTCAGGTCTTGCAGGCGTTTCGGGCGTTTCCTCCGACAACAGAGACGTTACCGCCGCTGCAAAGGAAGGCAACAAGAGAGCTATCCTCGCAAACGAGATGCTCAAATATCAGGCTAAAAAGCTTGTCGGCGCATATGCCGCTGTTATGAACGGTGTTGACGCAGTTCTCTTCACAGGCGGTATCGGCGAGAATGATGCAGCTATCCGTGCAGGCGTATGCAAGGATATGGATTACCTGGGAATCAAGATAAACGACGAGGTAAACAACGCTACAAGAGGCGAGCTCAAGAGAATTTCCACCGACGACAGCAAGGTACAGGTATGGGTCGTTCCCACAAACGAGGAGCTTCTCATTGCCCGTGATACTCTTGCACTTATCAGCAAGTAATATCCGTGTTCCGATATCCGCTCCTTTTTTCGGGGGCGGATATTTTTATGCTTTTCGAGGTGACAGGGTATGTCACACAAAATTTTCTGCAAAAAGTCCTTGACAAAACCATATCACTGTGCTATACTGTATTTGTAAATATTTTTAAATGCTGTGACAGGAAGAAAAACCGCTTCGTCATTTGCAGAGAGCTGCCGCTTGGTGCAAGGCAGTATTGATCTGCGGTTATAACTCGTCCCCGAGCATTCTTCTGAAAGCTTTGTGCAAGTAGGTTTGAACGGGTTTCTCCCGTTATAGGGAAGCGCATTGTTCGATGCGGCTGAGGCATATCGGGTGACCTTTATGCGAACAAGAGTGGTAACACGGGTTTTATCTCGTCTCTTAAAGCTTATTGTGGCTTTGTGAGACGGGCTTTTTTATTTTTAAGGGGGCGGTTGTAATGCTAAGTGACCTACATATGAACACAAATATCACAAACAAATCATTTGCAGATCGTCCTCAGAGGACTGCATAATTTTCAACAGGAGGAATTTTACTATGAACGCATCAAAATACACAAGAGGCTACTTTATGCCCCCCGTAAAGTCAATGAAATGGACAGAAAAGGAATACATCGACCACGCTCCTATGTGGTGCTCAGTCGACCTGAGAGACGGCAATCAGGCGCTCATTATCCCTATGAGCCTTGAAGAAAAGCTGGAATTTTTCGAGAAGCTGGTGCAGATAGGCTTCAAGGAGATCGAGATAGGCTTCCCTGCCGCTTCCGAGACAGAATACGAGTTCTGCCGCACACTTATCGAGAGAAATATGATACCCGATGATGTGCGCATTCAGGTGCTCACCCAGGCAAGAGAGCACATCATCGCAAAGACCTTTGAGGCTCTTGCAGGCTGCAAGAACGCCGTTGTTCATCTCTACAACTCCACCTCCGTTGCTCAGAGAGAGCAGGTTTTCAGAAAATCCAAGGAGGAAATAATCAAGATAGCCGTTGAGGGCGCAAAGCTCTGCGAGGAGTACCGCAGAAAGACCCCCGGCAACTTCATTTTTGAATACTCACCCGAGAGCTTCACAGGCACAGAGCCCGAGTTTGCACTTGAAATATGCAACGCAGTTATCGACATCTGGAAGCCCACTCCCGACAACAAGGTAATAATCAATCTGCCCGTTACCGTTGAGGTATCAATGCCCCACGTTTACGCTTCCCAGATCGAATATATGAGCGACAATCTCCACGACAGAGAGAACATCATCATCTCCCTCCACCCCCACAATGACCGTGGCTGTGCCGTTGCGGACGCTGAAATGGGTCTGCTCGCAGGCGGCGACAGAGTTGAGGGAACCTGCTTCGGAAACGGCGAAAGAACAGGTAATGTGGATATCGTGACTCTCGCTATGAATATGTATTCTCAGGGCGTTGACCCCCGGCTCGACCTCTCGGATATGCAGTCTCTCGTTGAGATCTATGAGAGAGTTACCCGTATGAAGGTAAACGAGAGAAGCCCTTATGCAGGCAGACTTGTATTTGCCGCATTCTCAGGCTCTCATCAGGACGCTATAGCAAAGGGTATGAAGTGGCGTGACGAAAAGGATCCCGACCACTGGAACGTTCCCTATCTCCCCATCGACCCCAAGGACGTTGGCAGAGAGTACGAGGCAGATGTTATCCGAATCAATTCCCAGTCCGGCAAGGGCGGAATCGGCTACATTATGGAGCAGATGTTCGGCATAGATATGCCTCCCAAGATGAGAGAAAACTTCGGCTACGCTGTAAAGAGTGTTTCCGACCACAGTCACAAGGAGCTTATGCCCTCTGAGATAAAGCAGATATTTATGGATAAGTATGTAAATATCGAAACTGACTTCAGGATCGATGAAGTGCATTTTGCCCAGAAGAACGGCATCACCGCAAATGTTACCGTTAACAAGGGCGGCAGGCTCATTACAAGAGAGGCTGTGGGCAACGGTCGTCTCGATGCAGTTTCCAATGCAGTAAAGGACAGCCTCGGAATAAAATATTCCCTCATCACCTATCAGGAGCACGCTCTCGAGACCACAACTCAGTCTCAGGCTGTTGCATATGTGGGCATTGAAACAGACAAGGGCGTTTTCTGGGGCGCAGGAATCAAGTCCGATATCATCGACGCTTCCGTTTCCGCACTCGTTTCCGCTATCAACAACAGCGAGCTTTTAAAGTGATTTTATAAAACGGACGGCAGGACTTTCGGCTTTGCGGCAGTCCTGCCGTAATCATAACTTAAGATGAGATTTTAATTAAAATCCCATAAATTACTTGACAGCATAAGCCATATTATTGTATAATTTATTTGTACATTTGTGTACAAATTTATCACGACTGGCGGTGATCTTCTCAATGAATACGCTGGTGGAAGCAATATCCGCCGATATGGAGCATCTTACGGAAGACCTCCTTGAAAATCATTCATCAAGGCTGTTTTCACGAGGCGGACACTTCACAAAGGATCAGATGATCCCTGTTTATTTTGCCCTTATTTTCGGCTGCGGGGAAAATGCGGACACTTACAGCAATTTCCTTTTCAGCCTTAAAGATGACATAAAGAAAACAACAAAGCCGTTTGCCTTCATAGACTCCCCTCTTGACCCTCCCGATGAAAATGCGCTCCTTGCCTTTTCGGGCATTGACAGAAGTGCCACGGGCAGCGTCATTTCGGGGCTTTGCTCAATGATAAGCATAAAAGCCGACCCTGCAAGAACGCTTATCGCACAGAAAGCTCTGGGCGATATGCTGTCAATGAGCAGGACGGAAATGTTCGATGCAGGGGCATCACTTGTATATAAGCTGAACCTTATCGCCAACGGCATCTGCGTTTCGGACAGCGGCGAGATACCTATGATTATGTATTACGGCAATCCTGCTCCCGAGGATATTTTCTTCCTCTGCTTTGCGCAGCGGTGCGGCTTTGACGTGATATGCATATCACCCGACAAGAGCTGTCTTTCCGCCTTTGAGCGCTGTCCCTTTGCGGATAAGCTTCAAAAGCTGCAGCTTCCCGCATCAAGAGAGGTGATGCCTTTTCCGCAGAAAATGGTTAAGGCTAAGATCACAACAGTTGCCTACAGCGCAGAGCGTGAGCTTGATACGGCTCTTTACGGCGGCGACACCATTTTCCGTGACAGGCAGTTTGAGAAAATGGATTCGGCGGTGCTGAAAACCACTCTCGATGAAATTTTCATTCTCTGGGATCAGCCCGCAAAATTCCGCTCGGGCTTTGCGGTGCGTGGGGACAGAGTTGTTGTACCCACTATCTTTGCAAAGATAAACGGCGTTGATGACGGCGATCTTAAAGCCTACTGGCGGCAGGTGGAGGAAATGATAACCCCTCTGACCACCTACATCATCAAATCCCCCTCATACAAACGCCCGCCCTCATCTATGCTTTCGGCATATTCACGGTACATCTCGGGAACTTCCATTGACACAGCCGCACTTATGAAGTCCCCTCTCAATAAATACGAATTTCTCTCAGAACCCCTGCAGGAGCTTATTTTCGAGAAAATGCAGGCAGCGGCAAGTGACGGAATGCTTGAAACAGATGACCCCGCAGAAGCGGTATGCTACATTATCCACGCCGCTCTGAACCTTGACAGAACTGTTCTCCGAAATCTCCAGAAATATGATTTTACCAAGGATATCCCCAAGTTCATCGTTGCGGATTCCATAGAAGAGCCTTTTTCAAAGCTTGAATGCGCACAGCTCCTGCTGCTGTCATATCTGGGCTTTGATGTGCTTGTACTGTCCCCCTCGGGATACCGTGACATAGAGGCATATGTCTCAGATGACGCTTTTGAAACTCATACTTTGAATGAGTTCAAATACAACGTTTCGGTACCTCGTTTCAAAACACCCGACGAGGCGAAATATCAGAAGCAGAAAAACGGACTTTTCAAAAAACTATTCAGGAAAGGAAGAACATAATTATGGCATTACAGTTTACTCCCTCCGAGGAAAGAAAATCGGAAGTTATCAACGCAGAAGCAACAGTTGCTGACACCGCTCCCACAGAGCTCAACCTTAAAATAACCGAGCCTCAGACCTATTCAATGGTGGACACCAGCAATCAGCTCAAGCAGGAGCTTGCTTCAAGCGATGAGATCGACAAGCTCGTAAGCACTATCAACGCAAATGACCCCAACTCTATCATATCTTTCGGCAATCAGGTGGCAGAGGAAATTTCCAAGGCTTCCGACCAGGTGCTGAACTCTATGAATATGTCCCAGCTCGATGATTCGAGCGAGCTTCTCAATGCTCTCAAAAATATTATGGATCAGTTTGATGCCAAGGAGCTTACCGAGGAGAAAAAGGGATTCTTCGCAAACCTCAGGAGACAGCTTGACAAGATACTTGCCAAGTACCACACAATGGGCGAGGACGTTGACAAGATATACGTTCAGCTCAAGCAGTACGAAAGCGAGATACAGCAGTCAAACGTGAAGCTTGAAACAATGTACAACGCAAATATCGACTACTACAAGCAGCTTCTTAAGTACATTATGGCAGGCGAGCAGGCGTGCAAGGAGCTTGACGCATATATCACCGATTTCCGTGCAAAGGTGGAAAACAACCCCGATGCAGGCACAGCTGCTATGGACCTCCAGACCCTCGAGCAGACAAGAGGCATTATGGAGCAGCGTGTTATGGACCTTAAAATTGCGGAAAACGTTGCTATGCAGACCGTTCCTATGCTCAAAGCTATGGAATTTTCAAATATCAACCTTATCAGAAAGATAAATTCCGCATTCATCATCACAATGCCTGTATTCAAGCAGGCTCTTGCCCAGGCTGTTATGCTTAAGAGACAGCGCATACAGGCTGATGCAATGAAGGCTCTTGATGACAAGACAAACGAGCTTCTTCTTAAAAATGCTCAGAACACCGTTGACCAGACCAAGATAACCACAATGCTTGCAAACGGCAGCTCTATCAAGGTGGAGACCCTTGAAAAGACCTGGCAGACCATCGTTAACGGAATCGACGAGACAAGAAAGCTTCAGGAGGAGGCACGTACAAAGCGTGCTGAGGACAGCAAGCGTCTTGAAAAGCTGAAGGAAGAATACAAGGCTAAAATGAACAGCTGATAATTTCAGGGGGCGTGTTCGGCGGGCACGCTCCCATTGCAAATAAATCACTCAGACCGTCGGGAATGGAGAAAATCGGTTATGGGAATGACTATGACTCAGAAAATACTTGCGGCTCACGCAGGTCTTGACAAGGTAGAAGCAGGACAGCTCATCAAATGTAAGCTGGATATGGTGCTCGGAAACGACGTTACCACACCTGTTGCTATCAATGAATTTGAAAAGGCCGGCTTTACCAAGGTATTTGACAAGGAAAAAATATCAATGGTAATGGATCACTTCACACCCAACAAGGATATCAAGTCCGCAGCTCACACTCTCCAGTGCAGAACTTTTGCGGGCAAGTATGATATAAAGCATTATTACGATGTGGGCGATATGGGCATCGAGCACGCACTTCTCCCCGAAAAAGGCATTGTTGCATCGGGCGAATGTATCATCGGCGCTGACAGCCACACCTGTACATACGGCGCTCTCGGAGCATTCTCCACAGGCGTTGGCTCAACGGATATGTGCGCAGGTATGGCAACAGGCGAAGCGTGGTTCAAGGTACCATCCGCTATCAGGTTCAACCTTAAGGGCAAGCTCAATGAATATGTAATGGGCAAGGACGTTATCCTCCACATCATCGGTATGATAGGTGTTGACGGTGCTCTTTACAAGTCAATGGAATTTTCAGGCGAGGGTCTTGCTTCCCTTTCAATGGACGACAGGCTTTCTATGGCCAATATGGCTATCGAAGCAGGCGCAAAGAACGGCATTTTCGCTGTTGACGATATCACAAGAGAGTATCAGAATGGCAGAGTTGACAGAGAGTACAAGGTTTACGAGGCTGATGAGGACGCTGTTTATGATGCTGTTTACGACATCAATCTTTCCGTGATAAAGCCCACCGTTTCATTCCCCCACCTCCCCGAGAACACAAGAACTCCCGACAACTGGGGCGATGTTGCCATACAGCAGGTAGTCATCGGCTCCTGCACAAACGGCAGACTGGAAGATATGGAAATGGCTGCGAAGATACTTAATGGCAGACACATCGCAAAGGGTGTCCGCTGCATAGTTATCCCCGCAACTCAGAAGGTATATCTGGAATGCTGCAAGAGAGGTTATACAGAAATATTCATCAACGCAGGCTGCGCAGTTTCCACGCCTACCTGCGGTCCCTGTCTCGGCGGTCATATGGGTATCCTCGCTAAGGGCGAGAGAGCCGTTGCCACCACAAACAGAAACTTCGTCGGACGTATGGGACACCCCGAATCCGAAGTATATCTGGCATCTCCCGCTGTTGCGGCTGCTTCCGCTGTAACAGGAAAGATATCCCAGCCCTCGGAAATTATGTAAGTGGTGATGTGATATGGTAAAACACGTTATTATATGGACTTTAAAGCCCGAATTTACTCCCGGGGAAAAGCGTGCGGCTGCTGAAAAAATCAAGAGCAGCTTAGAGGGTCTTATGGGCAAAATTGAGGGTATGACAAGCGTTAAGGTCAATATTGACCTTCTCCCCTCCTCCACGGGCGATGTAATGCTCGATACCGAATTTACAGATGAAAATGCACTGAAAGCATATCAGGTACACCCCGACCACGTTTATGCTGCCAACACCTATGTGCGCCCTGTCACTGCCGACAGAAAATGCGCTGACTATCAGTGCTGAGAAAGGATTTGTTATACAATGAAGGTTTGCGGAAAAGTACATAAATACGGAGATAACGTTGACACCGACGTTATCATTCCTGCAAGATATCTCAACAGCGCCGACCCCAAGGAGCTTGCGTCCCACTGTATGGAGGATATCGACACCGATTTTGTGAAAAATGTTCACGATGGTGATATTATGGTGGCTGAGCAGAATTTCGGCTGCGGCTCTTCAAGAGAGCACGCCCCCATTGCTATCAAGGCAAGCGGCATTTCCTGCGTTATCGCTTCCACATTCGCAAGGATCTTCTACAGAAACGCTATCAACATCGGTCTCCCCATTATGGAGTGCGACGCTGCCGCCAAGGATATTGACAAGGGCGACGAGGTCGAGATCGACTTTGACACAGGTGTTATCACCAATAAGACAAAGGGTCACTCCTATCAGGCTCAGCCTTTCCCTGAGTTCATCAAGGAAATAATCAATGCAGGCGGTCTGCTTAATTCTTTGAAAAAGTGATCTCACAGGAAAGGATAATTTGAAATGAACAAGAAAATCGCAGTTATAAAGGGCGACGGTATCGGTCCCGAGATCGTCACTGAGGCTATGAAGGTCCTTGACAGGGTTGCAGAAAAGTTCGGTCATACCTTTGAGTACGATCAGCTCCTTATGGGCGGCTGCTCTATCGACGCAAACGGCGTTCCCCTCACCGATGAGACTATTGCAAAAGCAAAGGCTGCCGATGCGGTACTTATGGGCTCTATCGGCGGAAACACCGCTACATCTCCCTGGTACAAACTCCCTGCTGACAAGCGTCCCGAAGCAGGTCTTTTAAAGCTGAGAAAATCCCTCAATCTCTTTGCAAATCTCCGTCCCGCTCTTCTTTACAGCGAGCTGAAAGATGCCTGCCCCTTAAAGGCTGAGATTGCAGAGCGTGGCTTTGATATGATGATTATGCGTGAGCTCACAGGCGGTCTTTACTTCGGCGCAAGAAAGACCGAGACCGTTGACGGCGTTGTTACCGCCACAGATACGCTCACATACAACGAGAATGAGATAAGAAGAATTGCTGTCCGTGCATTCGACATTGCTATGAAGCGCAGAAAAAAGGTAACAAGCGTTGACAAGGCAAACGTTCTCGACTCCTCCCGTCTCTGGAGAAAGATAGTTGAGGAGGTCGCAAAGGATTATCCCGAAGTTTCCTACGAGCATATGCTTGTTGACAACTGCGCTATGCAGCTTGTAAAGGACCCCGCTCAGTTCGATGTTGTCCTTACAGAGAATATGTTCGGTGACATTCTTTCCGATGAAGCATCTATGATAACAGGCTCTATCGGAATGCTGGCATCTGCAAGCCTTAATGACACAAAGTTCGGTCTTTACGAGCCCAGCGGCGGCTCCGCACCCGATATTGCGGGTCAGAACAAGGCTAACCCCATTGCAACAATCCTCTCCGCAGCAATGCTCCTCCGTTTTTCCTTTGATATGGACAAGGAAGCCGATGCTGTTGAAGCGGCTGTTGCAAAGGTTCTTAAGGACGGCTACCGCACAGGCGATATTATGTCCGAGGGAATGAAGCTTGTTTCCTGCACAGGTATGGGCGATGTTATCGCTGCAAATATCTGATAATTCACAGTAAATATCAAAAGCCCTGCTGTTTTTTACGGCAGGGCTCAGTCTGTCGAAAAAGATATCGGCTTTGTACAAACTGTACAAAAAGCTTGGGGGAGTTGCTTTGTCCAAAACGTTCCACCGGAACGTTTTGGAGGACGAATTGGTTCGGGTTTGTTAAAAGGGGAG
>CAKSPU010000009.1 GCA_934486875.1 uncultured Oscillospiraceae bacterium | reverse complement strand
GATGAAGCTGATGCTGCGGCAACAGGCAGAGCCTTTATCGAAAAAGGAGCAAACGGCAAGCTTGTCTATGACTCTATCGTGCCCGAAATGCTCCGTGATGCACTTCCCGAGCTTCTTATCGGAATAGTGGTGGTGCTGGTGCTTTCCGCTTCAATGTCCACACTTTCCTCCCTTGTTCTCACATCGAGCTCCACCCTTACCATTGACCTTATCAAGCCTAATGTAAAGGGCGGAATGGACGAGAAAAAGCAGGTGCTCACAATGAGGATACTCATTGCCGCATTCCTTGTCCTCTCCGTAGTCATCGCCCTGAACCCCAACACCTACATAAGCACACTTATGTCAATATCCTGGGGAGCGCTTGCAGGCGCATTTCTTGCCCCCTTTATGTACGGACTTTTCTCCAAAAAGATAACCAAGGCAGCGGTATGGACAAGCTTCATCACAGGCGTTGGAATAACCGTTGTACATATGTTTATTTTCAGTCTGGGCTTCTTCCCCGAGGCGACCAAGGCAGCAGCGTCGCTTAAGCTCAATATGGCATCTCCCATCAATGCAGGGGCAATAGCAATGATAGTGGGACTTATCGTTGTTCCCCTTGTAAGCTCCTTTACCAAGGTAAAGGATACCGAATATGTTGACAAGCTCTTTGCCGAGTGCAAAAGCGATGCAGAATAATTAAAGAAAATCCCGTCATTTTCACATTGAGAATGACGGGAGCTTTTTATATTCAATTCTTCACCAGATCATACAAATACGAGCTGTCATCGAGCTTTCTTGTCCGCACATTTTCCATTCCGAGGTGAACGTATTTGTCACGCTTGAGCACCGCATCTGTCTCCAGCAGAACGGGGCAACTGCGCTTTTTTGCATCATCAAAGGCGATGTCAAGCACCTTCCGCATATAGCCCTGACCCTGATACTCCTTTTTCACAGCCACAAGTCCCACAAAAATATAGGGCTTCTTTGACTTTTTCACATCCGTCTCATAGGACTTACCGCCCTTGCTGATATACTTTAACATTCTCATCGCACCGCCGAGTCCCATAGTTTTGAATATGTACTTCATCAGTATCATACCCGATGAAAGGGGCAGCTTGTCCTTTGAATATCTGTACGCAATGAATGCCTCGTGCTTCTCGCTTGTGCTGTATAGACACCCTCCCGCAAGCATTGCACGGACATAGCCGCAGATGTACTCCTTAACGTCATCACGGCTGTTGTAAAAAAGCGCCATACCCTTTTCCCCGTCCGCATATGCATAATCCGCAAAAGCCTCGCCTATAGCTTCGATATCCTTTTCACTGAGATTAGTCACCTTTACCATAATATCACTCCTGTTATGTAGTTGTCCAATGCTAACTGATAATGATTATAACATAAGAAAGAGAAAATTGCAAGAAAAAACCGACTGAAACCGTAAAAATTTCAGTCGGTGATCCATTTATATATGTGTATATGTGTTTTTCTCAGCTTCTGGGTCTTGCTCCCGGGTTATTGCGTCCGCCGCCCTTGCCACGGAAACTGCCGCCCTTTCCACGACCGTTTCCGCCTTTGCGGTAGCCGCCCTGACGGTGGGAGGAGTGCCTGTCGTCCTCAAAGCGCTCTGCTCTGCCCTCATAAGGCTTCACAGTTATCTTCTGACCGTTTATCTTTGTGCCTGCCATAGAATCAAGGATATGCTCCTTGTCGGCTTCGGGGACTTCAACGGTGGTGAAGCGGTCATAAATATCAATTTTGCCGAAGCTCTTTCCGGGCATTCCCGTTGCGTCAACAAGAGCGCCCAGAACGAAATTGGGAGCAAGACGGCTGGAGCGTCCTGCGGATATTTCCAGCTTGACGGTCTTTCCCTTGCCGCCTCTGCCCTTGGGAGCAATGTCTCTGGGAGCAGTGAATGCGATATCGGGGATATTCTTTATCTCACCCGAGGTTTTCATTCCGAGAAGCGCTGCGGCGATATCCTCGGCGGACAGACCGTTTTCATTCATCAGGTGCAGGACCTCAGAGCGGTACTTTTCGTACTTTCCGCTCTCGCAGCCTGAAACTATCTTTTCGTTTATGCGCTCTGTCTTGCGCTTTACGATCTCGTCCCTTGTAGGGAGGTCAGCCCTTGCAATGTCGGTCTTGATGAACTTGGAGATGTCTCTGAGCTCATAAAACTGCTTTCTTCCGCTGATAATGGTGTAGGCAGCGCCGCTCTTGCCCGCTCTGCCCGTTCTGCCGATGCGGTGAATGTAGTATTCGTTGTCCTGAGGGAGGTCATAGTTGAAAACAGCGTCAACATCGTCAACATCGATGCCTCTTGCGGCAACGTCCGTAGCAATGAGCACGTTTATAGCTCCCGATTTAAAGGCATTCAGCACCTGAGTTCTGCTCTGCTGCTTCATATCGCCGTGAAGTCCCGAAGCCTTGAAGCCCTTGGAAACAAGAGCATCTGTAAGCTCGTCCACCATTTTCTTTGTGTTGCAGAAAACCATTGAAAGGCGGGGCTCATAAGCGATAAGGAGCATTCTCAAAGCATCGGTCTTTCTGCCCATAGGAACTTCAAAATATTTCTGCTCGATGCTGTCAACGGTGCGTGCCTTGCTTTCCACCTTTATAACAACAGGGTCGGTCTGGTACTGCTTTGTTATAGCCATTATCGGAGGGGGCATAGTTGCGGAGAAAAGCACGGTCTGGCGCTCTTCGGGAACATACTGGAGAATAGTTTCGATATCCTCACGGAAGCCCATATTGAGCATTTCGTCCGCTTCATCGAGGATAATCGTGCGGAGGTCGTCAAGGCGGAGAGTTTTTCTGCCGATGTGGTCCATAACACGTCCGGGAGTGCCCACAACGATGTTTGCACCACGCTTTAACTCACCTATCTGCCTGTCCATTGCAGCGCCGCCGTACACCGCACAGGGGCGCACCCAGGGCATATATGCGGAAAATTTTCTTATCTCGTCGCACGCCTGCATTGCAAGCTCACGGGTGGGGCAGAGTACCAGCACCTGCACGCCCTTGATGCTTCTGTCAATATTTGTGATGGCGGGAATGCCGAAAGCGGCGGTCTTGCCCGTACCTGTGTTGGATTTGCCCACAAGGTCACGGCCCTCCAGCATAACGGGGATAGCCTTTGACTGTATTTCCGTAGCCTCAGTGAAGCCCATTTCAGTGACTGCACGGACTATCTCTTCGGGGAGATCAAGTTCTGTAAATAACATTAAGTTTTCCTTTCGTAATTCGATCGTATATATATTCTTTCGGTTTAACTAAAATAATATTATAGCATACTTATTTATACGATGTCAACAAATATTAGAACGGCAAATTGTTAATTTAGTAAAAATATAGTCGGAATATTTTTGGACACAATAAAAATGCCCTTATATCAAGGCTCACAGGACAGATGTAAACAAAATATTAAATCAGCCTTTTATCCCTTGAAAACACTATATATTGTGGTATAATAAAAATGTCGGCACTAAATCTTGCGGTTTGAAAGGATGATCGGTAAATGAACATTAACGTTACAGGCGGCGAGCTTTCCGAAAAAGAGCTTCAGGCATACATAAAACACGGTGAGGAAAATTATCCCGACAAGATAATCACAGGCATCGACATAGCTCTTGACGGCGATTTTGTTGACCTTAAGTATTATTTTGAAAGTATCCCCTTTGACCGCATCAGGCGCATCACAGGCTATCTTGTGGGCACTCTTGACCGCTTCAATGACGCAAAGCGTGCCGAGGTAATGGACAGAGTTAAGCACGGCAGCTGCTGATATACAGTATTTTTCAAGGGTCTGCACCTTATATGGTGCAGGCTCTTTTTTATTGACTGCTTTTTAGCACTCTCTTTCATAGGCTGTTAGCACTCACACGCAACGACTGCTAATTTTCATCATTCTTTCACAATTCTGCTATTGTGTTATCATAATAGGGGGGTATTATAATACTCGTAAACGGGAGGTACCGAAGAGATGAAAAGGTACAGCGAACGGTTACAGACAAATCAAAAAAATTGAAGCGGCTGAAAAAAGCAGGCTTTGCTTTTAAAGCACCGCTCCTCAAAATATTGAAAGAGGGTAATTTTATGTACGGTTTAACTCCTTTTGAAAAGAATTTTGGTCTCTTTGATCCATTTGCAGAGCTTGATAACGGATTTTTCAAGGACGGCCGCCACGTAAGTGCCTGCCGCACAGATATCCGTGAGGAAGATGACAAATACGTAATGGAGTCCGAGCTCCCCGGCTTCAACAAAGAGGATATTACAGTTGATATCTCGGGCACAAGCCTTACACTTAAAGCGGAGCACTCCGATAACAAGGACGAGAAGGACAAGAACGGCAAGTATATCCGCCGTGAGCGTTCTTACGGCTCATATCAGAGGAGCTTCGATATCACAGGCATTGATGCGGACAACATTCACGCCGATTACAAGAACGGCATTCTTATAATGACACTTCCCAAAAAGAAGCCCGATGTTCCTGCATCACGCCGTCTGGAGATACAGTGATCCGGACTGACACCAAGGCTAAGACATCTGCCAATGATACATATATGAAAGAGGGTAATTTTATGTACGGTTTAACTCCTTTTGAAAAGAATTTTGGTCTCTTTGATCCATTTGCAGAGCTTGATAACGGATTTTTCAAGGACGGCCGCCACGTAAGTGCCTGCCGCACGGATATCCGTGAGGAAGATGACAAATATGTGATGGAGTCCGAGCTTCCCGGCTTCAACAAAGAGGATATCACAGTTGATATCTCAGGCACAAGCCTTACACTTAAAGCGGAGCACTCCGATAACAAGGACGAAAAGGACAAGAACGGCAAGTATATCCGCCGTGAACGTTCCTACGGTTCATATCAGAGGAGCTTTGACATCACAGGCATTGATGCGGACAACATTCACGCCGATTATAAAAACGGCATTCTTATAATGACGCTTCCCAAAAAGAAGCCCGATGTTCCTGCATCAAGGAGACTTGAAATTCAGTGATGAAGCAGGGAATGCATTCCCTTGTTAAATGAATAAAATCGGAAAGACGTTTCGGGTCAGATGTCCGGATAAGTTCCTCACCTTTTTCCCGAGCGTCTTTCTGTTTACATATATAATATATTTTGCCGATAAATGCCAATTAGAGTTGTGCATAATGATGAAAATGAAGCGAATTACATAAAAACACTTGATTTTTTCAGTGGACGTGGTAAAATATATTTAGCACTCAGGAAATAGGAGTGCTAACACATAAGGCGTTTGACTGCTAATACATTTGGCAGCTATTTATAGGAAGGAGTTTTTTAGTTATGAAAATCAAGCCACTTGCAGACAGAGTTGTTATTAAGATGACAGAGGCTGAGGAAACCACAAAGAGCGGTATCATTCTTACAGGCAATGCCAAGGAGAAGCCCCAGATCGCAGAGATCGTTGAGGTCGGCCCCGGCGGAATGGTTGACGGCAATGAAGTCAAGATGACTCTTAAGGTAGGTCAGAAGGTTCTCGCTTCCAAGTACGCCGGTACAGAAGTAAAGCTTGACGGTGTTGAATATACTATTCTCCGTCAGTCCGACATTCTTGCAGTTGTTGAATAAGCAAACTTATCAAATTTAATTTCGGAGGTACATTACTATGGCTAAGGATATTATTTACGGCGAAGAAGCCCGCAAGTCTTTACAGGCAGGCATTGACAAGCTTGCCGATACAGTTAAGATAACTCTCGGCCCCAAGGGCAGAAACGTTGTTCTCGACAGAAAGTTCGGCGCACCCCTTATCACAAACGACGGTGTTACAATTGCCAAGGAAGTAGAGCTTGACAATGCATTCGAGAATATGGGCGCACAGCTCGTTAAGGAAGTTGCCACCAAGACAAACGATGCAGCAGGCGACGGTACAACTACCGCTACACTTCTTGCTCAGGCTCTTATCAGAGAGGGTATGAAGAACATTGCCGCAGGCGCAAATCCTATGGTAGTCAAGAAGGGTATGGCAAAGGCTGTTGATACAGCTGTTGATGCTATCAAGGCAAATTCCAAGGAGATCGAGGGCTCTGCCGATATCGAGAGAGTTGCAACAGTTTCTTCTGCCGATGAAAAGGTAGGCAAGCTCATTGCCGAGGCTATGGAAAAGGTAACAGCCGACGGCGTTATCACAATTGAAGAGTCCAAGACCGCTGAGACATACTCCGAGGTCGTTGAGGGTATGCAGTTCGACAGAGGCTACATCACTCCTTATATGGTAACCGATACCGACAAGATGGAAGCTGTTATCGACGATGCTTACATTCTTATCACAGACAAGAAGATATCCTCCATTCAGGAGATACTTCCTCTCCTCGAGCAGATCGTACAGAGCGGCAAGAAGCTCGTTATCATCGCTGAGGACATTGAGGGCGAGGCTCTCTCCACACTTATCGTCAATAAGCTCAGAGGCACATTCACCTGCGTTGCAGTAAAGGCTCCCGGCTTCGGCGACAGAAGAAAGGAAATGCTCCAGGATATCGCAATTCTTACAGGCGGTCAGGTAATTTCCGAGGAGATCGGTCTTGAGCTTAAGGATACTCAGGTAACACAGCTTGGCCGTGCTAAGCAGGTCAAGATCACCAAGGAGAACACCATCATCGTTGACGGTCAGGGTGACAAGTCCGAGATCAAGGACAGGATCAACCAGATCAAGGCTCAGATCGAGACTACAACCTCCGAGTTTGATAAGGAAAAGCTCCAGGAAAGACTTGCAAAGCTCTCCGGCGGCGTTGCAGTTATCAAGGTCGGCGCAGCTACCGAGATCGAGATGAAGGAAAAGAAGCTCCGTATCGAGGACGCTCTTGCAGCTACCAAGGCAGCAGTTGAAGAGGGTATCGTAGCAGGCGGCGGAACAGCACTTATCAACGCTATGCCCGCAGTTACAAAGCTCACAGCATCTCTCCAGGGCGATGAAAAGACAGGTGCTCAGATAGTTCTTAAGGCTCTTGAGGAACCCGTTCGCCAGATCGCAAAGAACGCAGGTCTTGAAGGCTCCGTTATCATCGACAAGATCATCCGCTCCAGAAAGGTAGGCTACGGCTTCGATGCTTACAACGAGACATATGTTGATATGATCCCCGCAGGTATCGTTGATCCTACCAAGGTAACACGTTCCGCACTCCAGAACGCAGCTTCCGTTGCAGCAATGGTACTCACAACCGAGTCTCTCGTTGCCGACATCAAGGAAGAGACCCCCGCAGCTCCCGCAGGTGCAGGAATGGGCGGTATGGGCGGTATGTATTAATAGGTACCGATCGGTTCATAAAAATAATTTTCGCCGTACAGGATTTCCTGTACGGCGATTTTGCATTACACAGTTTAAAATTCGGACTCTTTATATAACAAGGACACTGTTTCTATAAATTTATTAATTTTTTTATTATCAATCTGTTCCAACAAATATTTGTCATTTATCTCTTCAGCATTTTGTGTTAAATATAAGAAAAAATCGTCAAAGTACTTTTCATTATAACATTTCTCTAAAAAATCAATATTGAGATTTTTCTCCATTGTGTATTCCAAGAAGCATACTCGATAATTATTCTTTAATGCAAGGAACTCTCTTCCATCGCAATATATTACAGCGTAAATACAGGTATCTTCATTTACTTCTTCAAGGCAAAATACGCTTTCTACATCGTAAAAGTCCTTTACATCACCAAAAATATATCCGTTTTTATCACTTATAATATTTAACCTGTGATAGCCACTCCTTGTTGGGGAACGATTAATATACGTTATTCTTTTTATGACATATTTTTCACCTGAAGAATCTTGATAATTCTTAATATCCTCTGATTTAGTATTGAATTCAGGGAAAGTGTCAGATTGATTTGAAGCTTTCATATTACTGTATATAAACGCTAAAAACAAAGATAAAGTTATAATAATAAAAATCAAAAGCCATTTATTTGTATTCATATACTCTCCCTGCTCTTTTAAAAATATATACTGTAAACGCTCTTGCATACCCCTCACTTACATTTTGAGTTTCAGGAGCATTAAAAAATAATTTCCATTTACCTGAATTTGTACAAGCAATCACCTCAGTCAATTCTCTGCCTTTCAAATAAAAAATCGGGGCATTGCCAAAGCCAAAGCCCCGAGAAATGACATTAAGATCAAACTCTTTTTGTCGGTCGGGTAGCAGCCCTGACCTCCATAATTCCGTCCTCGCTGTAGAAGAAAACAGTTCTGCCAAAATTAAGTCCCGTTTCCTCGGCAATGATAGGGATATTGTATGTGCCGAGAACTTTTTTTACCGCTTCAATATTTCTTTCCCCGATGTTGAAAACGGCTGAATTTGTGCTGAACATCTGCGCACCGCCTGCAATTTTTGCAGTAAGGCGGTATTTTTTTGCCCCCATATCGCACATTTTCTGAATAAGCTCGGTAATGCCCGTGTCGGCATATCGTCTCATATTGTTGTCTGCGGCTGCCCCCGACTCCTTGCTCCACGGCAGCATTATGTGTGCAAGACCTGCTATCTTTGCCTCTGCGTCATAAAGGCAGATGCCGATGCAGGAGCCTAATGCATAAGTCGCCAGAACATCGGGACTTTTAACCACATTAAGATCTGCTATACCAATGTTAACCATTTTACGTTACACTCCCCATATGTATTAGCCGCAATGCTTTTGAGCCGTTAAACTTCAATTCCCAGTCTGGAGAACAGGGTTTCGAGGGACGAAAGCTCGGGAACGAGTATCATATTGCTCTTAATCTCGCTGTTGTCGGCAGAGGAGCCGCCGAAAATGAAGCTGTCATCAATGAAGAGAACGCTGTTGCCTATCTGAGCAAATTCCACAGCGGGAACAGCCAGTATCGCTCCAGCCATATCAATGCTTATGGTGGGCACTGAAATGTCAATGGTCAGCCCCGTAAGAGAGGATATTGCGTTGACGTAGGAGCCTGCAAGAATGTTGCCGATCTCACGGATAAATGAGAGATCCATTTCGTCAAGCTCGGTGAGGTCGTTTATCTCCTTGCCGAAAACTGCTTTGAGCATCGAGTTCGCAAAGCTTTTCTGGAGCACATAGAGCATCATTCCGTTGATGTCGCCCCTGAGCCCCACCAGCATTCCGAGAACAACGTTTTCGGGGCCGCCGAGATATTCAACGGATTCGTTGAAATCAAGGAGCTTTACCGTGGGAACGGAAATATCAATGGTCTGGCTGAGCATCTGGGAAAGAGAGCTTGCAGCATTTCCCTGACCGATGTTTCCGATCTCTCTCAAAACGTCGAAGTGCATAGCGTTGAGCTGGTCCATATTCTGAAGTGACATAGTATCATAGCCTTTCTGTGGGAGAAGAAATTATCCTCTGAGGTTGTTTACGAGATTGTTCAGCTCGTCGTGGAGCTTTACCATATTTACATTGAGCTGAAAGGCTCTCTGATATTCGATGACCTTTGTCATCTCAGTGGCAACATTGGTGCCCGAGGCTTCCATATAGCCCTGCTTTATCTTTATGGTGTCATCGGCAATGGCATCGCCGCTTGAACCTGTGTTTATGAAATAGTTGTCTCCGAACTGGTCGAGACCGTAGGGATTTTCAAAGCGGTATGTGCCTATCTGAGGGATAAGGGCGGTGTAGTCAATATCATCGTCCTCGGTAAAGGGCACGGTTATGCGGTTTCCCTCGCCGTCAAGAACGAAGCTGCCCTTGCTGTCACAGAGCTGCCAGGTGCCGCTGCCATCAATGTCGGTGATGTAGAAAGCACCGTCCTTGGTGTATGCAGTGTTGCCCGAGGGGGTCTCAACAGCGAAAAATCCCTCGTCAAGAGCGGCAAAGTCAAGGTCACGCTCGGTATGGCGGAGAGTGGACTGCTCAAACATAAGGTCGGTCTTGTCCACCTTGACACCGTGACCCGTCTGCACCTCCTTGATATTGTTGTTCCGCTTGGTGTAAACAAGGTCGGCAAAGGAGGGACGGGAAGCCTTGAAGCCGTATGTGTTCACGTTTGCAAGGTTGTTGCCCGTGATGTCCATACCCATCTGATTGCTTATAACGCCTGTGGTGGCGGTGAAAAATCCTATCCTGCCCATTTATCTATCATTCCTTTCAGAAAAGGGGGTCATATTTTCATAAGATTGTTGACGGCGATCTGATTTACGGAGTTTATGATCTGGAGCGCCTGAGAATTTGCTCTGAAAAGGGAGTTTGCGTCCATTGCCTTCGCCATTTCCGCAGCAATATTCACATTTGAGCGCTCATACCAGCCCTGCCTTATGCGGTAGACCATACCGTCAGGGATATTTCCCCAGCCTGCATTGTCATAGGTGCGGATAAGGTTCGTGTCCACCTTTTCCACGTCCGCATCATCGGGGATATATGTGAGAGCAAGCCGGATTTCCCTGCCGTCATCGACCTCCATAAGTCCGTCCTCTCTTACGGTAAAATCCGCCGTCCCCAGCTCAATGGGGTCGCCGTTGTCATCAATGACCCTGCCCGCAGAGCCGAGAGCCAGATATCCCTCATCGTCGATATTGAACTGACCGTTTCGGGTCTGAAGCACCTCTCCCGTGTCACGCCTTTGGATATTGAAATAAACAGAGCCCATAACAGCCATATCAAGGCGGGAATCGGTCTGCTCAAAGGTTCCCGAGGTAAGGTCGGTCTTTGTCTCTTCAAGAGTTCTGTAGCGGATAGTGCCCGTATCGCTCCGTCTGCCGTGGGTAAGCAGGAGCAGATTATCGTGAAATGTGGTGGGGATAGCCGCATCGGACTTGTATCCCGCAGTGTTCGTATTTGAAAGATTATTGGTGATAACGTTCAGTATCCTTTCCTCGTTCAGGATACCGTTGACCGAGGTGTAATATCCTCTGAGCATAGCATTTACCGCCTTTCATCGTTAAGTCAGCCGAGCATATATTCCGAAATGCTTTCCCTCAGCCTTTCAACAGCCTTGGTGTGTATCTGGCATACCCTTGACTCGGATAAGCCCATTACCTTTGCGATCTCGGAGTATTTCAGCTTTTCGTAATAGTAAAGTGTGATGACAGTCCTTTCCTTGTCCTTCAAGCTGTCAATGGCAGCCGCAAGCCTGCTGCGCCTTTCCGAGAGCATAAGCCCCGCTTCCGCCGAGCTTTCCGCATTTTCATCAGCCATATCGAAGCCGTCAAAAAGCAGTTCCTCAAAGGAAAGGGTCGATGCCGCCGCCGAACGGGACAGCAGCGTGTCCAGCTTGTCGGGGGAAACATTCAGCCTTGCGGATATCTCCTCACGGGTCGGTTCCCTGTCAAGCTCCGTGTACAGAGCGGAATATGCGCTGTCGTAATCACGGATAAACCTGCGGACACCTCTCGGAACAGTGTCCTGCCTGCGGATATAATCTATTATCGCACCACGCACCTTTATGGAAGCGTAGGTGTCGAACTTAACGTTTTTTGATGGGTCAAAGCTGTCAACGGCGTTCATCAGAGCGAGAACAGCTTCGTTTGAGATGTCGTCGTCATCAGCATACCGCCTGTACATATTTCTCGTGGAAAGCACGGCGTATCTCACGATATGCATACTGCGCATAACTATCTCATTTCGCAGGGATCTGTCGGGTGTCCGTCTGTATCTGTCGAACAGCTCGGACATATCCGTGCTTGCCTGCGCCGTATTTTCAGCATACACATCAGCCACCGCCTTTCGTTCAGTTAGGGCTTGTCCCGTCATTTAACGCAGTTATATGCTGATATTTCCCACAGCCTGGATCTGAACGGTGTTGTCTATCTCATTGAATGAGAGCACCGTTACATTGGGGATAAACTGATCCACAAGCTTCTTGAAGTAGATGCGGACAATGGGAGATGTGAGAACGATAGGGGAGGGAACGACCTCCTTTATCTTCTCTATCTGAGCGTTGAGGGAAGCGATAAGAGCCTGAATGGACTGTGGATCGAGGGCAAGATAGGAGCCCTGCTCGGACTTTTTCACAGAGGAAACTATCTTGTTTTCCGTCTCCGTGTCAAGGGTAATTACTCTTATCTGACCGCCGTCGGAGAAACGTCTTGTAATGGTTCGTTTCAGCGCCTGGCGGACGTATTCGTTTGTGATGTCAAGGTCTTTCATATTGTGCTGGTTGTCCGCAAGAGTTTCGAGAATGGTCTGGAGGTCTCTTATTGGCACATTTTCCTTAAGGAGCATACAAAGCTCCTTCTGAAGATATGCAACCGGCACAACATTCGGAACGATATCCTCCACCACGGAAGGATTTGTCTCTTTCAGCTTTTCGAGCATCGTCTTAACGTCCTGACGGCTGAGAAGCTCGTAGGCGTGATTTTTGATGACCTCGGAAAGGTGGGTTATCATAACAGATGTGGGGTCGATGAGGGTGTATCCCGCAATTTCGGCACGGAGCTTGTTTTCCTCGCTTATCCACTTTGCGGGGATATTGAAAGCAGGCTCAATGGTGTCGATGCCGTCCACTTCACGGGTAACGTTTCCGCTGTCAAGAGCAAGGTAATGATCCATAAGTATCTCGCCCTCGGCAACAGTCTCGCCCTTTATCTTGATAACGTACTGATTGGGATTTATGTGCTGATTGTCACGCATACGGATAGAGGGGAATACCATACCCATATCAATGGCAAACTGCTTTCTGAAAATGACCACACGCTCAATGAATGTTCCGCCTGCGGATTCGTCCGCAAGTGGTATCAGCGAGTAGCCGAACTCCATTTCGATAGGCTCAACGTTCAGAAGCTTGTAAACATTGTCGATGTCCTTGTAATATTCCATTTCGGAAATAGCGTCCTGATTTTCCGCCATTTCCTTTGCACCCTGCTCCTCAGCAGTCTGCTCCTCGGTTTTCATAGAGCGTGAAAGTCCCACGCCGAGAGCGATGAGAGCGCCGCCCAGCACGAAAAGGGTGAGGGTGGGGAAGCCGGGGATAAAGCCCATTACGAACATCACAATGCCTGCTATAATAGGTACTCTTGGCTGTGATGTGAACTGCCCGATAACGTCGCTGTTGAGGGATTCCTCGGAAGCGGCACGGGTAACTATCATACCCATTGAGATAGATATGAGGAGGGAGGGTATCTGGGAGCAGAGACCGTCTCCCACGGTTGCGATAGAGTAGGTGGAGAGGACTGTTGCAAAGTCCATACCGCCGAACACAAGACCCATTACAGCGCCGCCCAGAAGGTTAACTATAGCGGCAACAATGGAGAATGTAGCGTCTCCCTTTACAAACTTGGCAGCACCGTCCATAGCGCCGAAGAAGTCGGATTCTCTCTGCACCTTGTCACGGCGTATCTTGGCCTGTTTGTCGTCGATGATGCCCTGATTGAGGTCGGCATCGATAGCCATCTGCTTACCGGGCATAGCGTCCAGAGTGAAGCGGGCAGTAACCTCCGCAACTCGTTCTGCACCCTTTGTGATTACTACCATCTGCACAACGGTGATGAGTATGAATACGATAAATCCGACCACAGCGTTTCCGCCCATTACGAATGTGCCGAACGCTTTGACTATCTCGCCCGCATAGCCCTGATTCATAAGAATGGAACGGGTGGAGGAGATGTTGAGACCCAGTCTGAAAACCGTTGTTATGAGCAGCAGTGAGGGGAATATGGAGAACTCAAGTGATTCCTTTATGTACATCGTCGTAAGGAGAATGTACACCGACAGGGCAATGTTCACCGCAAAGAGCAGGTCAAGGAGCCAGGTCGGAAGAGGGATAACAATGAGAAATACAGCGAGAATGACAAATACCGTAACGATATTTTTGCCAATGACTTTTTTTAAAAAATCCACTTAGGTATTGCCGCCCTCCTTGTATTGCGTCAGTAATTAAACGGCGCAGATGATTTGTTTTCGGGTAAAATTCCTTTCGGAACGGGTTTCTTTTTAAGGTTGTAAACGAACCAGAGCACGTCTGCGGCAGCCTGATAAAACTCCGCAGGTATCTCTCTGTCAACATCTACCTTTTCGTAGATGCCCCTTGCGAGAGGTACGTTTTCAACGGTAGGAACATCATTTTCCGCAGCTATGTCTGCGATCCTCAGTGCCGCAAGGTCTTTTCCCTTTGCAGTCACCACGGGAGCGGTGTTCTTTTCGGGGTCATATTTTAAAGCCACAGCAAAATGTGTAGGATTTCGGATAACAACGTCCGCCTCGGGCACAGCCTGCATCATACGCTGATTAGCCATCTGCTGCTGTATCGCACGGCGCTTTCCCTTTATCTTGGGGTCTCCCTCCATCTGCTTGAACTCGTCCTTGACCTCCTGCTTGGTCATTTTCAGGTCATTTTCATAGGAATAGCGCTGGAACATAAAATCCACAGCCGCCACCGCCACAAAGACCATTCCAAGGGTCATAACTATGGAGAAAACAGTCTGAGCGATGTAAACAACGCCGCTTATCGGCTCCATATCCATAAGCCTGACGATCTCGGGCAGCCTGTCCTTTATTTCGCCGTAGACAACCACGATGAGAAGTATCATTTTGAGAAGAGACTTTGCAAGCTCGAAAAGTCCTTTCAGAGAGAACATTTTCTTTATGCCGCTTATAGGATTGAGCTTGCTCAGCTTGAATTTGAGATTTTCGAAGGATATCAGGAATTTCGTCTGAATGCCCGTTGAGGCTATCGCCACAATGAACGATGCCGCCAGCAGAGCACCCGTTGTTATGAAAAATACAACAGCAAAATCAACCGCAAGACCTCTTGCAAAGCTTTCCCTGCCGATGTATTCCATATCTCCGATGCCCTCTCCCGCCATAGAAAAATATTTTTTCATAAAGTCGCCCAGACGGGTGAAAATGGTGGGGGCGGTTATCTTCAGCACGAAAAATGAAAGAAACAGTGAGCACACCACAGCAACGTCCTGACTTTTCAGGACCTGTCCCTTTTTTCGGGCATCACGCCGCTTTTTGTCGGTGGCTTCTTCGGTTTTCTCCTCGCCGTTTTCGTTTTCCGCCATTTGACCACCAGCCTTTGCAAAACGGGATTATGTGAATATTAGTGGAAGTATCTCCTTGCAGGTATTCAGCATTTTGTCGGTGTAATCCGCAATGAACTCGCCCATAGGTGAGGTTATTGCGAAAAGCACCACAAAGCCCACTATCACCTTGAGCTGGATATTCACCACGATTATCTGTACCTGTGGAACGGTTTTCATCAGAATGCCCATACAAAATTCCACGATAAGCTCTGCGGCTATCACGGGCATTGCCAGCTGCATCATCAGCACGAGTATCTGTGAAAACATCGTCACGACAGTCCAGCCGAGGTCGGGATTTAAGTGTCCGCCTCCCAAAGGTATCACCTCGAAGGACTCAACAAAAATGCGTATCAGCGTAAGATGAGCGTTTGAAGCGAAGAAGTACAGATACATAAGGAAGCCTGCGAATGATCCGTACATCGACATCTGGATATGTGTTGAGGGGTCAAAGACCTTAGCCATACCGAGACCCGCCTGAGCGTCCATAATGTCGCCTGCAAGGTATATCATATAAACGAACATATCGCATATGAACCCGAGAACAACGCCTATGAAAAGCTCCGCAGCAAAGCTCAGAACATACTGCCCCACCGTATCACCCGCATCATACTCCATAGGGGGAAGTGCAAGAGCCACGATGTATGCGATAAGCAGGGACAGCCCGACTCTCACCCTTGCGGGGATATTGCTTCTCGAAAGAATGGGGTTAAAGGAAAAAATGCCCAGTATTCTTGCGAATACCATAATTTTTATATCAAGATCAGACAGGAGCAACTCCCAGAAATCCATAACAAAACCAGCTTTCTTGGAGTGTCACCGTCAGCCCGACACGGTCTGCGTGCTGACGTTTCCTATCATATCGAAGATCTCGGTCACAAAGGTGTCCGTGCTTGCGATGTAGAATGAAGCAAGGAGCACCAGCAGAAGAGCGATGACCACAAGCTTCGGAACAAAGCTCAGAGTCTGCTCGTGGACCTGGGTCGCCGCCTGGATAATGGCGATAACAAGTCCCACCAGCATACTTATGATGAGGAGGGGACCTGCCAGCTTGAAAACAAGTATCATAGCGTCCTTAAAGATCTGAATAACAGCGTCCTCAGTCACTTGCAGCTCCACTTCCTTTCATATTAAGTCGGTTTACATATTGAAGCCCGATACCAGCGAACCTGCCAGCAGCTGCCAGCCGTCCACAAGCACGAACATAAGTATCTTGAATGGCATAGCCACCGTTGACGGCGGCATCATCATCATACCGAGGGACATAAGCACCGACGAGACCACCATATCTATCACAAGGAACGGGATAAAGAGCAGGAAGCCTATCTGGAAGCCTATTTTTATCTCGCTCAGAATGAAAGCGGGAGCCACGAGCTTGAACGGGATAGCCTCGGTGAAGCTTTCATCATCGGCGGCAGGATATTCCTCACCCGAAAGCTCGATAAAAAACGACATCGTATCGTTGGACGTGTTTTTGAGCATCCATTTTTTTAGTGGCACGGAAGCCTGCTGTATCGCCTCGACCGATGTGTATTCACCGTTTTTGTACGGTACATAAGCCACTTCATTCATCTCGTCAAGAACCGGCGACATTATAAACAGAGTAAGAAACAGCGCAAGACCTATCATTACCTGATTGGGAGGAGTTGTCTGGATTCCCATAGCATTTCTCAGCAGCGAAAACGAAATGATAATGCGGGTAAAGCAGGTGAGCATTATCAGTATTGAGGGCGCAAGAGAAATAACAGTCAGAAGAATGATAAGGTCAAGAGTGTTGGAATTATTGTTAAGATCCAGCATATCGAGAATACTGTCCGTATTCTCGTTGTCGTGTGTCACAGGCTCATTGTAGGGGAGCGTTGTTTCAGCCTCGGTCACGGACCGGGCGGGAACAGTGGTCTGAGCGGTCTCGGGAACAGTTGTGGTCACAATTGAAAGCTCAGTCTCCATAGGCGTTGTAAAGGTCGTCGCCGAGGTAACAACGCCGCTTTCCTCCGAGGGAGAATTGACTGCATATGTGACCGCACCCGCAGTGCCCCACATAAGCAGAGCTGCGCAGATACCGCCTGCCGCTGCGGCTTTCAGCTTCTTCGGGAAAGAGCCGCATATTTTATTTTCCGCAATGCGGTTATTATTCATAAATGCATCTGCCTTTCACGAATCGCTGCCGTCATCATTGCCCTTTTTGGGGGTGATGAACTCTTTGCCCAGCTTTGAAGCGTTGTATCTGAGACATTCCGAAAAGGACTTGCCCGACATACCGCTTCCGTCGGAGGGGGGAGTTTCGATAAGCGCCATATCCTCCTCGGACAGCTCGCATATAAGGCTTATGCCGCCCTGGGAAACGCCGATGAGCAGGTTCTTTTTTCCTGCTCTCACAGCGATAATGGACTTGTCCTGACCGACTCCGATGCTGGAGGATATTTTTATGCCCTTGCGGCTGTTTCCGCCTGTGATACGGGTGTTCAGCCATTTCATAAGGTACAGCACACCCAGCATTATGGCAACTACCGCAATAAGGGCAAGAACAACCGATAAAAACTCAGTCATTATTTATCAGCCGATGATCTTCTGAACGGTTGCAAGTATTCTGTCGGGCTTGAAGGGCTTTACAATGAAGTCCAGAGCGCCAAGCTTGATAGCCTCAACGACCATAGATTCCTGACCCATAGCGGAGCACATAACTACCTTTGCGGCAGGGTCGGAAGCCTTGATGTCTCTGAGAGCCTCAATGCCTGTCTTGTTGGGCATTGTGATATCCATAATAACAAGGTCAGGCTTTTCAGCGGCGTATGTATTGCAGGCGATCTCGCCATCGGCAGCCTCGATGATATTGGTATAGCCGTTTTTGGTGAGAGTGTCCTTGATCATCATACGCATAAAAGCAGCATCATCTACCAGCATTATCTTCTTGTCCATTGTAAATTACTCCTTACCTAAATTATCTAAAAATTTTGATTTGATGATCTCAGTGATACGAACAGCGAAGTTATCGTCGATGACCACAACATCGCCCTTGGCAATGAGATGTCCGTTGACGATGATATCCACAGGGGAGCCTGCCTGACGTTCAAGCTCAATGATAGTTCCCTGAGTGAAATCAAGCACCTCCTTCACCTTTTTGCGGGTGGAGCCTAGCTCAACGGTAACATCGAGGGGAACGCCCATAAGCAGCTTAAGATTATCATTCTGATCGGCATTGAGGTCCTTGTTGTTATAGTCCTCAAAGCTCTGGAGCTGAACTGCCTGAACATTCACCGCACTGCCCTTCTGAACGGGCTGCATAGGAGGATAGCCGTAAGGCATACCGTAATATCCGCCGTAAGGCACAGCGCCGGGCTGCATATTCATCTGTGGCATTGCTCCCTGTGTGGGGACAGGTCCCTGCTGGGGCATACCTGCCTGATTGGATATATTGGGCTGCTGCGCCATATTCTGCTGCGGCATTCCGTTCATCTGAGGAGGAACGCCCTGCATATTCTGAGCCTGCTGATTATAAGCCGCCTGAGCAGTCTGCTGAGGAACGGGCTGCGGTGTGGGCTGTGCAGTCTGAGCATTTACGCCGTTGAGCAGCGCATTTATCTCGTCCTGAGAAAGAGTTCCGCCCTGAGGAGCGCCCTGCTGATCGGGCTGAGGTGCAGGCTGACGGGGTTCTTCGGCAGCACCGCCGCTTCCCGCACCGCTGAGCAGTGCCTGTATCTCGTCCTGACTGAGATTTGAGGAGGGCTCTTCTTCCTCTTTCTTTTCTTCAGCTCCGCCGCCTGAGTAAGCAGCAATCATCTTCTGAGCCATTTCCTTTGCAAGCTCAATGGTCATAACGGAGATAAATTCCGAGTTGATAACATTGTCGATAGTAAGCTTGAACCTTACCACACACACATTATCCTCGGGAGGGATACCGTAGGGATTAACCCCCGTGCTTTCCTTGCTTACCTCCGCCTGAGGGGTGGAGATGTCGATAGGAGTGCTGATAAGTTCGGACAGAGCAGTTGCGGAAGCGCCCATCATCTGGTTCATAACCTCGCACACTGCGGATATGTTCATCTCGTCAAATTCAAAGTCATCAGTGACTTCAAGGGGGAGACCCATCAGCTGATCGAGGATAAGCTGAACATCGTCCTGTTTGAGAACGAGGACATTCTCACCGCTTACGCCCTGAATGTATTTGATCTTGACGTGAATGGAAGGCTCCAGCTCGGGATAGATCAGATCCTTAGCCCTTTCAACGGTCACCGTTGGAGTGGTGATCCAGACCTTGGCACTGAGCATATTGGAAACAGCTGTAGCAGCAGAGCCCATAGTAATGTTCATTATCTCGCCTATGGCATCCTGTTCCGCCTCTCCGAAGCCGTCAATAATAACGTTTTCGTCGCTCATTGTTCTACCTCAATTCTTTATATATATTATCAATTTTAACAGCCTTTTTGTTGCCGACGATACCCAGCTTCCCGTCATACCAGACATTGCCGCCGATCTTCAGCTCAACGTTTTTGGTTATGGGAACGTTCAGAGGAATGATATCATCCACCTGAAGCGTCAGGATATCATAAAGATCCACCTGAGTGTCGCAGAGAACGGCTTTAACGTCAATATCCGAATCCTTAAGGGCGTTCATAATATTGCGCCGTCTTTCCTGATCCTTTTTGGGATCCTGCCGCTGTGTGGGTCTTGCCCACCTGTCGCCGAACTTGTTCATTATCGACTCGAGGTTCATAGCGGGGATACAGAAGGACATAACGTTTTTGACATTTTTTATCTCTATTTCAAGGGAAACGAGGATAATTACCTCATCAGGCCCGATAGACTGCATAACACGTGAATTTGTCTCGATCGCCGTCATAATGGGATCCATATCTATGTACTGAGACCAGGCACCCTTCAGGGACTGCGCCATTTTCTCCATAATGCCTTCCATAAGGGTTATCTCGATCTCGGTGAAGTCACGGTTTACCTCGGTATAGGTTCCGAGACCGCCCATAAGCCTGTCTATTATGGTAAAGGTTATGGGGTTTGAGATCTGCATAATGCAGTTGGTTTCCATAACGTCCTCATCGTGAACGCCAAGGTTCACAAGGGACATCATAACGTAATCGGGGAGAGCGTTGTTGAACTCGTAATACCGCTGTTCCTCGATCTGCATAACTTCCACCTTGCAGTAAAGTCTCATAAGACCTGTAAGGTAGGAGGAAAGAACACGGGAATAGTTTTCGAAAATACTGTCTATGACCTTAAGCTGCTCTTTGGTGAATTTCTTTGGCGTTTTAAAGTCATAATTTTTAATCTTTTTCTTTTCCGCACCCTGCTCCTCGATCTCTTCAAAAGCCTTGGAGCCCTGGGTGTTAAAGCTGTTCAGCAGCTCGTCTATCTGTTTCTGAGACAGAACGTCAGCCAATATTTTCACCTTCATTCATAGGGGTATCGCCTGTATTTCGGGGTCATTCGGCGCTTTCGGCAGCAGTGACCTCGGGGGGGTTGTTTTTCATTTCGTTGAGACGGTCATTCTTTGAGGAATAATTTCCGCCGTTCTGAACGGGGGCGGAAGATGTTACCGCAGCCGTTTCGTCGGCAGTGTTATTCTTTGTGTTGCCGTCAGCATCGGAATAATCAACAAAGCTCTTGCCGAATTCAAGCTCGATAAGCTCCTGCATAACGGCAGGGTCGGTCATATCAATATCATTTCTGATAAATACGATCTCAACACGCCTGTTCTGGCGCTTGCCCTCTTCCGTGTCATTGTCGCTTACGGGGTGATATTTGCCGTAGCCCGCAGCGGAGAACTTGTCGGGTTCGCAGCAGTCAAGGCTCAGCATATAGTTGATGACCGAGCTTGCACGTCCCGAAGAGAGCTCCCATTCGTTAGCCGATGAGCTTGCACTCTGAGCGGTGTGACCGTTTACCTTGATGGCAAAAACGTGCTTGTCAACGGCTCTGATGCCGTCGCAGATTATTTCAAGGATATATTTTCCCTCGTCAAGAAGCTCACAGGAGTCACCTGCGAAGAAAACATTATCTCTGAATTTCATATAAACGCCTGTGTCCGCCATTTCAACGGAGACCTGATCTTCAAGCCCCGCAGTCTGCACGGCTTCATTGAGGTACATATAAAATTCGTCAAAATCAATATCCTGAGAAAGCTGATCCTGTTCCTCATTGACATAAATGGCTGAGGGGTCGTTTTCGGTGTTGGGCTCTTTATCCACCACAACGTTGATTATCTCGCCCTTTCCGGCTGAAAACGCCTGAGCGATATACTGCCATTTTGACTCGTCCATAGAGGACATTGCATAAAGCAGTACGAAGAAGCAAAGCAGCAGCGTAACCAGGTCACCATAGGTGTCCATCCAGTTCGCACCCTCTGCACCCGGGCTTTTTTTGCGTGCCATTGACCCACCTCCGATGGGAAAGGGAGAATCTTTGCAGATACATAGATATCCCTATCTGATATATTATAGCATATTTTTTTAAATATTTCTACTGTTATTTACCACATAAACACACAAATTCAAGTAAAAAATATCACCTTAACTTTGTATATTTTGTACATTATGCACAAGAATAATGAAGCGTTTATGAATCACTTGGATTCAGCGCCGCCCTTTTTCTTGTTTGCAGTGTTCATAGGAAGCATCATTCTGAGCTTCTCCTCAACGTATCTGGGGTTAGCGCCCGAGATTATTGCGAGAGTGCCCTCCTCGACTATCTGGAGGCAGAGGACTTCACTGTTGTGAAGATACTGGAGCTGGTTTCCGATAGGTGTGAAAAGTACGTGGGCGAGAAGGCTTCCGTAGAATGTGGTAACGAGAGCCGTAGCCATAGCGCCGCCAAGGTTGGCAGCAGAGGAGGGGTCGGTAGGGTCCATCTGCTTGAGCATACCGATAAGTCCGCAGAGTGTGCCGACCATACCGAAGGCAGGGGCAACGCCCGATGCACGTCCGAAAATAGCGATGTTCTGGTCGTGTCTGTCGCAGAGGAAGTCTATGGAGTCATCGAGCATCGACTTTACCTTGTCGGAGTCATTCGCATCGACGATGAGCATAAGAGCGGACTTCATAAAGGTGTCCGTGCAGGCGTTTGCCTGCTCTTCAAGGGCAAGGATACCCTTCTGACGGGCAGTTTTGCAGTAATCCACCATCTGCTCTATGTAGCTTTCGGGGTCATATTTTGGGCTGAATATCGCAAGCTTGAAAAGCTTGCCAAGGTTTTTCAGGGTACTCATAGGGTAGTTTGCGATTACCGCACCCACAGTACCTCCGAGAACTATAGCGACCGAGGGAACGTCCCAGAACCAGCCTATCTCACCGCCCGAGACCATTCCGAAAACAGTCATACCGATCGCAATAACAATACCTATGAGCCACGCTATATTCATAACAGCAAATCCTTTCGATGAAAAAATCTATATGATAAATCCGTTATTATCGGATATTTCTTTCTCTCTCAAACTCCATAGTTTTAAGGAGTATCTCGTCCACAGTCTCACGGACGAAGTATCTGTGACCGTTCTGCATAGTCACAACAGTATCGGGAGTTTCCTCCGCAGTTTCAATGAAGCTTTCATTTACAAGCAGTATTGTGCCGTTCACACGGGTAAGCTTTATCATTTTAATTTCCCCTTGAATAATATCCCATCACCGCCCGAAGCACCGCCTCGGGCAGCATTGGGAAAAAGTAATAAGTTATCTCTTGAGGTTTACAAGCTCTTCAAGCATAGAGTCGGAAGTGGTGATTATTCTTGCGTTTGCCTGATAACCTCTCTGAGTTACGATCATATCAGAGAACTCATTTGCAAGGTTAACGTTTGACATTTCAAGCTTGGAGGACTGTATCTCGCCTGCGCCGGAATCGCCGGGGCGCTTGATGTTTGCCTCACCCGAAGCGGCGCTCTGAGAGAATGCGGTGTCGCCTATTTCGGTAAGACCCTCAACGTTATCGAATGTAGCAAGCTCGATACGTGCAAGTGAGCGCATCTGACTTGCGTACTGAGCTGTGAGAACGCCGTCAGCGCCGATAGTGAAGCCGTCGAGGTCGGAATACTTAAGGGAACCGTCGGTCATATCGGCGTAAATGGTGTTTCCTCTTGCGTCGTTAGCCTCAAAGTTCTTTGTTACCTGATTGTAGGTGTAAACCTCAGTGCTGTCGGCAAAGGTCCTTGAACCCACATCGCCTGTAACGTCCTGACGGGTGTAGGTGTAGGTTTTCTGAACATTGCCTGTAGCGTCCTTGGTGGTGGTGCATTTGTATGTGTAGTAGTTGCCCTCCTTGTCGGTATAAAGGGGCTTGTTAGCTTCGGAAGATGCATCGGGGTCAAAGATAACGCCCTGAGCATTAACGAATTTGCCGTTTACATTGTAGAGAATGTAATCGGAAGCGACTTCAACACCTGGAGCGGCAGTAGGAGCAGCCACATCGGCATCAGTCTGCTCGGTTATGCCCGAGGTATCCTTGTCAAATGCTATCTGACGGGTGGTGTCAGAGGGGTCTGTTCCTGTGAAAATTACCTGATTTCTCGGGGGTGTGGTTGTTGTATCGGCAGTCTTGTACTTGGCTGCGATATCGTCAAATTCGATCTTGCACTCGGGCTTGAAAGCGTCCCATACAAGGTCATTTACGTTAATGGTATCAAGCTCATTGGGAGTGTCCGCAGGCTCCTTGTCGATCATTTCGGTGGTGGAATATGTACCGCCGTCGATTCTCATAGTGTTCATTGTTCCGAGGATAAATTCGTTGTTTGCATTAACGAGATTTCCCACGGAGTCAATGCCGAAGTTGCCCATTCTTGTGTATGTAACGGAGCTTACCTGACCGTTTCTGTCAAGAGAGCCGCACATAAAGAGACCGTCGCCCGCAATGGCAAGGTCGAGAGTTCTTCCTGTGTTCTGGAAGCTGGACATCGACATATCCTTGTCAATGGAAGCGACCTGAACACCGTAGCCGACCTGAGAGGGATTGTTGCCTGCGTAGGTGGCACGTCCGCCTGTTTCTGTGCGCTGGTACTGATAGTAGATATCCGAGAATGAAGTTCTGGAAGCCTTGTAGCCGTAGGTGTTTACGTTAGCGATGTTGTTGCCGATAACGTCCATTCTGGTCTGGTGGGATTTAAGTCCCGAAACGCCTGAATAAAGTGATCTAACCATTTCAAAAAACTCCTGTCATAATATTTCGGTGAGGATATTTCTCCGTCAGTCGGTCGGGAGAATGGCTTTCCGAAAAGGTCCAAGCCGTTTTGTCCTCTTTTGATATTTTTACATAATTACAGTTGAGTCGATGTTGGTGAAAACATTGCCCTGCATATCATCTGCATTCACCGCAGTGATGACCTTGTTGCTGCGGACGCTTACCACAAAAGCGGTCCTGTCCACGATAACGAGAGCATCGTCCGAGCCCTTGCTTTCCGCAAGTTCAACGCCCTTTGAGAGCCGCTGGAGCATTCCGCCCGTCATAACGTCGATGTTGCGCTGGTTTATTCTTTCCACAGCGTGGCGTGAGAAATTTATCCCCGACATTATTTCAAGCTGTTCCGCAGTTGTGGGGGTGAAGCTGTAGGCATTTCCCGCACCGTTCTGCGCCGCCATAAGGCTTTTGAGTTCTGCCGCAAAGGGGCTTTCCGATACCTGAGCCGCAGTGTTCTGTGTATTTTGAGCCGTGTCCTGCCTGTTCTGTTCGGCAGCCGCCGCACCTCTCAGCTGTAAGTATTCATTGATAAGCATAATTTCAGTCCTTTCTCCGAGCCGTGTTCACAGCCCCTTATGAAACCTGCAAATCAGCCCTGATACTGAGTAGATGCGTGCCATCTTGCATACTGCTCAAATTCAGCCATAGCCTTCTTTTCAGCCTCGGTGTACTCCTTTGCGTAGTGACGTATCGCAACCTCGAAATCACTGAGCTTGCCCTGAAGAGAACCGTCAACGATAGAATAATCGCATATCTGGTCGAGGGTGTACTTGCCCGTTGTGTAAAGGTAGGATACCTCTGTGGGACCGATTATCTCAACTCTCTGTCTGCCGTCAGCGAATGTAACTACCTCGCCGAGACGACCCTTGCCGCACCAACCGATGTCGGTAACCGCTCTGCCGCTGGGGGAGTAGCAAAGAATGGAAGAAGTGTCGATCTTGGAGTTAATCTCAGTGTTGCCGATGAATCTGATATCAGCCATCTTAGTTCCCACGGAATCCGCAAAAGCTGCTTCAACGGGGTACTTGTCAGCATATTTTCTTGTGCTCTGGGGCATAAAATCATAATCGGTCTCTGAGGAATACTGTTCAAGGCTTGTTGACTCAGCGTCTCTGTCAGCCACATTCACGATCCCCGAGATATCGCCCTTGTCATAGGAAGAGCTGCTCTGAGATGCATAAACGGGAGCGGTTGTGTAAGCAGACTGCTGTGCCTGAGTATCCTGAGCTGCGGGTGCTTCGGTCACGCCCGATGAATAGGGAGCGGGGATACGGTCGCTTGTAAGACCCGATGCTGCTGCCTGAGTGTCAACTCTTGCGGTCATATATCTGCTCATATCGCCGAGCTTTGAATTGATCCTTGCAGTTCTTAGCTCTGCGTCAATAGGGGAGCTGTCATCATCGGAGGTGTCGTCGAGCATCTTCATAAGAGCGTCATAGGAAGCCTGTGATGCGTAAACAGTACCCGATACATCGCCGTTGTTCACTGCGCCTGCGGGATTTTCCTCAGCTGTTGCAGTGCCTGCTGCTTCGGTATTGCCTGTGCCTTCGCCGCTTTCATTGTCCTTGTTCTCCTCGGAGCTGTCTGAGTCATTATCGCTGCCTTCGGGCTTGATAACGTTTGTTATCGCATTCATAAGGTAGGAGTTCTTGTTGTCGATAGTAACATAGCCGTTGCCGTTTTTGATAACAATGCCTGTTACCTTGCCTGTAATGGTGTTGTCGCCGTCCTTTATCTCAACGGTCTGACCAATAAATGTTTTGAGCTGTGTGTAAACATCGCCGTCAACTACATCGGAAATTGCATCAGTGCCGTAAAGCGAGCCGTTTACAAGAACCTTGCAGCCGTCGCTGGTCATAGTAACAGATTCAACGATACCCGTTTCAGGTGCCGAGCCGTTGCTTACCGTAACAGCCTTGCCGATAAGAGAAGATGCGTATGTTACAGCATTCTGCTGTGTGAGCTGGGAAATAGCCTCCATCATTGAGTAAGAAGCCATCTGCTGGATAAATTCGGAGTCGCTCATAGCATTGTTGAAGTCCTGATTTGACATCTGAGAAGTAAGGAGCTTCAGATATCCGTCAAAATCAAGATAGCTTGAGCTGTCGCTGTCAGTAACGTTTGTGTCTATCTCGTTTGTGGAATATTTCGAGTAAACCTTTCCCGTGAGATTGTCAGAGGAAAAATCGTTTACGCTGATACCCATAGTTTCGCCTCCCTGTTAAATTCGCTGTCAGAAAAGCTATTGCTGTCCTGATCGGTGTCAGGCAGAGTGTTTCCGCCGAATGTGAAGTGCCTTTCAGAGCCGTTCTGACCGTTCTGAGCACCGCCGTAAAGACTGCCGCCGAATGTATCATTGTTCATACCGCCGTCAGCTTCGTTTGTAACGATCTGCCTTGCAACAGTCATTTCTCTCAGGGCAATGCCCCTTGAAGCCATAGCCTTTTCAAGTTCGGAAGCCTTGTCGGCAATAAGCTCAGCCGCTTCGGCTTTCTGAGCCGTGAAGCTTACCTCAAAGCCGTCGCCCGAACGCTTTATCCTTACTTCAACATTTCCAAGCTCATCGGGACTGAGCTTCACCGATATTTCCTTTTCGGAAAAATTATCGCTGAAAATGTCTCTGTAAAGGTCTATGCGGTCCATTATCTGTACATCGATGTCCTCATTTTCGGGGACGGTCTCCTCAGGAATGATGTCCGCAAACTGCGCCTTTGGAGCGTTCTGAATAAGCATCTGTGCACCGTCTTCGGAGATGATGTCATCGTGCCTGTTGACCCTTGACATAAAGCCCTGTACGGACTGTCTGCCAAAATCAAGATGCATAGCTTCGGTATTTTCGGGAGCGGGGGAGATGACTTCCACCGAGCCTTTCAGCCCGTCTGCAAGCTTTTCGCAGAAGCTTGTTATCTCCTCAGGCTTTGCATCAGCCAGCTTCTCAACAGCCGCCGTGATGTCCGCAGCCTGTTCCTTGTCAGGGAAAAGCTCCGTGATTTTTTCGGAAATGTCACCCGTAATAACAACAGGTGCACTTTCAGCCGATACCGTCTGAACATTTTCCGAAACAGCATTAACGGGAGCGGTGTTTACATTGTCCGTATTTTCCGTCTCAGCGCTGTAAGATCCATACGAAACGACCTGAACAGGACGGATAAATCCGCTGAGTCCTGCCATAAGTGCAGCGTCCTCAGTGACATCAGCCTTTTCACCGCTGTCATCAGCCGATTTTTTAGCCGACCTTACAACGATATTCGTGACAAGCTTTATCACCTTGTCGGGAGCCGTGTCCGTGCTGACATTTTCATCACCGAAAGTCCCGACCGCCGCATAAAGCAGCTCTGCAAAAGCCGTTCTCTCTTCGGGTGAAACGCCGTCCCAAACAGCTTCGGAAAAAGCATTGTCCGCATTCTCATCGGAAAAGCCCGCCAGCGCCTTTATAAAAGCGACAGCGCCCTTTTCGGTGAATAGATCGGGAAGCTTTGTCACAGCCTCGCCCTTTACCGCCGCAGAAAGTATGTCCGCCGCAGATATTTCGGGAGTCGTGTCAGTCTGCGTATCAGCCTGCAAAGCTGCCGTGCCGCCTGTGTCCGTCATCAGAAGCCCGAGCAAAGCCCCGAAAGAGCCGCCCTCAGTTCCGTCCTGTGCAGACAGGGGAGATGTATTATCCGTGCCGCCGAAAACATTCATTGCCGCCATAAGCTCTGACGGCAAAGAAATTTCGCCCATTTTCTGACCTCCTTTCAATAAAATTTTATATGTCAAACGCATTTTAGCCGTGCAGAAGAAAACGGCATCAAAGCATTGTGACCGATATCAAACGGCGCTGTCCGCCATTGCAGCTCTTACCGATGCACCGTTCACGTATTCTTCGATGAACTGTTCATCAGCCTTTGCTGCCTTGAATTTGTAGTCCTCAAGCTGCTTTTCTTCAAGCTTCTCGAGGCTTTTGACTTCCTGCGATGCCTCCGTAACAACGCCAAGCTGCCTTTCAACAGCCGCATCGAGGGAGACGATAGAGGCTTTGATGTCCTCGATCTGAAGTCTCAGAGTGTTGTGGTGCTCCTTGAAGATGAACATTTCCATAGCGGAAATGCCTTTCTGCGCCCTGTAGTTGAAGTCGTCCTGAGCTTCTTTCATTTCAAGCTCCAGAGCGGCTTTCATTTCAAGAGCCTCGGCTTTCTGCGCATTAAGGGAAGCCAGACTGCTTTTTTCCCTTTCAAGCACCTGACCCTTGAAGTCAAGGAGCTTGTCAAGAGTAAAGTGGAATTTCTTCAAAGAAAATTACCTCCGAAATCAGCTGACAGCTTCCTTCATCATCTTCACCGTGTCCTCAAAGCTGAAGGCTTCGTCGGTGGACTGACAGAGGAACGCATTTATCTTGTCGATCTTCCTCAGAGCCTCGTCAAGAGCGTGATTTGTGCCCTTTTTGTAAGCTCCGATGTTTACAAGATCGGCGTTTGCATAATAGGTGGCAAGAAGATTTCTCATCTTTGATGCAGCGTCCTTCTGATCCTTCGGAGCGATCTCCGACATCAGACGGGATACCGAATCAAGTACCTCGATAGCGGGGTAATGGTTCCTTGCCGCAACCTTTCTCGACAGGATTATATGACCGTCGATGATACCTCTTACGGTATCGGAAATGGGCTCGTTGGTGTCATCGCCCTCAACGAGCACGGTGTATATTCCCGTGATAGAGCCTTTTTCAAAATTGCCTGCCCTCTCCAGCAGCTTCGGCATTGCCGTGTAAATGGAGGGGGTGTAGCCTCTTGCAATGGGCGCTTCGCCTGTGGCAAGACCAATCTCACGCTGCGCCATAGCGTAACGTGTGAGGGAATCCATCATCAGCAGGACGTTTTTGCCCTGATCCTTGAAATACTCCGCAATGGCGGTGGCGGTCATCGGGCATTTGTTTCGCATCATAGAGGGTTGATCTGATGTAGCCACCACCAGCACCGACCTTGCCATTCCTTTGGGACCAAGGTCACGCTGGATAAATTCAAGAACCTCTCTGCCACGCTCGCCCACAAGGGCAATGACATTGATATCTGCCTGAACTTCCCTGGCTATCATACCGAGGAGGGTGGATTTGCCCACACCAGAACCTGCGAAAATGCCCATTCTCTGACCCCTGCCGATCGTTAGCAGACCGTCAATGGCTTTTACCCCGAAAGGGATAATATCGTGTATCGCAGGACGTGTAAGGGGATTTACAGGCTCGCCTGCAATGGAGTAGCTTTCGAGAGTTTTTATAGGCGCACCGCCGTCAATGGGGTCGCCAACGGCGTTTATGACCCTGCCGATAAGGCATTCGCCAACGCCGACCTTAAGCTTGTCGCCCGTGTTGTCCACCACGGAGCCGGGGCCTATTCCCTCAATGTCCGTGTACGGCATCAGCATAACAGTGCCGTGGCGGAAGCCTACGACCTCGGCGTAAATGAAATCCCCCGACCTGCCTTTTTTGTAGATACGGCATACATCGCCGATGTTGCAGACAGGACCGCTGGCTTCAATGGTCATACCGATAATTTTTTCAATTTTGCCTTGATAGCGGTAAAGCTCTGCTGTTCTCACAGCGTTTCTTACAGCCTTAAGATCCATCTGTACAACCTCGTCATATCAGCGCCAAAGGGTTATTTCTCCTCTTCGCCGCCGTGGGAATTTTTCATAATTTCTTTTAAGAAATCGAGCTGGGTGGGAACCGAAGCGTCTATTATCTCCGAGCCGTTGTCGAGAATGACAGTGCCCGGGGGAGCGTCCTCAGGATCAAGCTCCTCAACATCTATTTCGGGAATGAACGGGATAAGGGATTTTACAAATTCCTTGTCCGTCACGAATTTCCTTGAAGCCTCGCCATTTGCAAGGGATATCTTCACATAATCGGAATTTCGGAAGCTCTTTGCCGCATTTGCCGCAATTCGGTCAATGACCTCGGGATCTGTTTTTATCTCGGACAGGGTGATCTTCTTCACCATTTCGAGAACAGTTTCGCAAAGCTCATATTCGTGGGAGATGTAGTAGGCTTCCTTTTTTGCGTTTATCTCGGCAAGAAGCGCTCCCGCCGTTTCAAGGTACTTGTCGCACTTCTTTACAGCATCAGCCTTTCCCGCTTCAAATCCCGCCTCAAAGCCCTCTTTTTCAGCCCTTTCCCTGAGCTTTTTGCATTCCTCATCGGCAGCTTCAAAAACGGCTTTTGTCTTTGAACGGGCATCTTCGATCATCTTTTCGGCGGAATTTCTTCCTGCCGCAACGATCCTTTCGTAATCCTCGTCCATCTTCTTCTTTTTTGCGGTGATTATCTCGTTGGAACGCTTTATTACCGCTTCATTGAAGCGCTTTGTTTCGTCCTCGAGACGCTTTGCACGCTCAGCTTCCTTCTGAGCCGCAATTTCCTCGGGGGTGGGGATATGCTCCTCGGATACGGGTGCAGGCTCGGCTTTCTTCGGCTCTTCGCCCACTGGAACGAGCTTGGAGCTGTCGAAGCTGTAGACCTTTGATTTGACTATTTTAAGCAATTATCTCATCATCTCCGCCCTTACCGATAACAAGCTCGCCCTCTTCCTCAAGGTGTCTGATAATGCCTACGATACGCTGCTGAGCTTCTTCAACGTCACGCATACGGATATTATGCAGATATTCGATCTCCTGCTGAATGGACTCCTGCATTCTCTGAGGCATATTGGCAAAGAGCGCCGCAGCGACCTCTTCGTTGGAACCCTTGATAGCAACAGCAAGATCCTTTGTGTCGCAGTCCCGGATAAATCTCTGAATGGACATAGAGTCCAGAGTGAGGATATCCTCGAACACGAACATTTTCTTCTTGATCTCGTCCACGAGAACAGGGTCTCTGACGGACAGCTCGTCGAAGATGTATTTTTCGGTGGAGCGGTCGACCTTGTTGAGGATATCCGCAACAGTGTTGATACCGCCGACCTCGGTGGTGTCCATAGAAACGATGGAGGCAAACTTCCTTTCCAGGGTGGCTTCGATAGCCTTTACCGTGTCGGGAGATGCGGAATCCATCTTTGCAATTCTCTCAACGACCTCTACTCTCTTCTCCTTCGGCAGCTCATTCAGAACAGCGGAAGCCTGCTCCGATGTGGCATAGGAGAGGATAAGTGCGATAGTCTGAGGATACTCGTTCTGAACGATTGCAAGCAGATTTTTGTAGTCGGACTTTCTGACGAACTCGAATGCCTTGGACTGCATAGTTTTTGTGATCCTGCTCATCAGTCTTGCGGCAGCTTCCTCGCCGAAAGCCTTGGTGAGAACGTCTCTTGCGTACTCAACGCCGCCGTCGGTGATGACCTTCTGTGTAAGGCACAGCTCGTAGAACTCGTTTAAAACCGAGTCTGCAACGGTGGCATCAAGATAGGGGAGACTTGAAACGTCAAGAGTCAGCGCTTCCACCTCGTCATTGTTCAGATGTTTATATACTCCTGCGGCATTGTCCGTTCCCAGAGCGGTAATGACCACAGCGGCTTTTTGTCTTGGGGTAAGTTCAAGCAGATCGCTCATTGAAAACATTCCTTTCGGCTTATAGGGGAAGTGTTACTTTTTCTCCTCGGCAGGCTGGGGAGCGGGCTCTTCCTTTTTCTTCTTGGATTTGCTCGGGTGCTCCTCTTCCTCGTGTACCCAGCTTCTGAGGAGCTGTGCCACGATCTCGGGGCTGGTTCTCGCAAAGTCTGTAAGCTCTCTCCTGATGATAGTTTCCTTTGTCTCCACGCCTGTGTCGGCATTGAGACTGGGAATGTCAACGGAGGGCGAGCCCTCGTCGCTGAGAGAGAAGAAGCTGTCGATAAGGGGTTCTCCCTCTGCGGGAGCGTGCTGTGCGAGGATAGTTTTCTCAAATTCTCTTCTCTTCCTCTTCGCACCTGTTCTGAGAGATACAAGAATAATGATGAGTATGAGAAGTATTCCCAGAAGTATCGCACCCAGGATAACGAGCTGGCTGAGGGTGAGACCGAAGATGAAGGTCTGAGCGCTTGCATCGACTGTATCGGGAGTTTTCTGGAGATTTGTAACGGTAACAACGTCCTGAGCAACTGCGGGATTTACCGTACCTGCATTTGCCACAAGATTTACAAGGTTCTGCCTTGTGGTGTCGGGGAGATAATCGGTATAGATGACAACGGAAATTGAAAGTCCGTCAATAACATAGCCTGCCTTTTCCACCTGCTCCTTGTAGGTGTTTACGAGATATGTGTTTGAAACGGAGTTTTCGGTCCACTGACCGTTTCCGTTGGTGGTTCCCTCGGGATATGTGTCATCTGCGTTGGTCTCAACGCCCTGAACGCCGCCGTCGGCAGTGGCATAGCCGCTTGCCTGAGATGCGTCCGTGTGCTGGAGCATACCTCTTTCGTCATCGGTGGAGGGGGTGTAAACAGTGTCCTCGGATACCTTGCTGTCGAAGTTCAAGACCATATTGACAGCCGCCGAGAAGCCGTCCTCACCATAAGCGGGGATAAGAAGCGCCTCTATCTTTTCACGTATCTGATTTTCAAGGTCATTCTTGAATTTAAGCTTTCTTGTTTCCTCGGCAACAACGTCCGCAGGGGTGTCCTCCGCAAGGAGAAGCACGCCGTAGTTGTCAACTAAGGTGATGTTTTCCTTTTTGATGCCGTAGGTGGTGATAAGGTAGGTCATACCCTCGATCTGCTCATTTGTGAGCTTAACGCCGTCCTCAAGGTAGATGACAGCATTTGCGGAGGGCTCCTGCTTGTACGCCTCGATCACGGTGTTCTTCTTCTCGGGGATAGTCAGGGTCGCAACAGCTTCACGAACGCCCTCGAATGAAGAAAGTATTGCGGAGAGCCTTTCCTCAGCCGCCATACGCTCATACTGACGCTTTTCCGACTCTGTTGTGAACATTCCCACGTTTGTGGTGTATGTATCGTAATTAATGGAGGATTTGGGGTATTTCTGCATTGCAAGGGTCATAGCTATCTTGTCCTCAGAGCCCTTGGGTACAACGATTGTGCCGCCCGATCTCAGGGTGCATTCATATCCCGACTCCTCGATGAGCTGAACTATCTCCGCAGCTTCGGAGGTATCCAGCCCCTCATACAGAACAACGTAATCCTTTTTATTGAGAAGCACTGCCGCAACTATGGCAATTATGAGCACCAGTGCCAGACCGCCTATGTAAATGCCCTTGGTCTTTTTGGTCTGTCTGCCCCAGTATTCCTTGACAGTGGTTATAGTCTTTTGGATTTTTTCATTCATTCCCTGTTATTTCCCTTCCGGTGAAGTTACATACTCATCTGCATTATCTGGTCATAGCTCTGCTGGCAGGCATCTTTGACCGCAACGAAGGTCTCTACGGCTATCTCTGCCTTTGTGAGATTATTGTATATGGTGTGCAGATCGTCGATCTCGCCCATAACAAGGCGGGCGGAATCCTCGTTTACGACCTGCTGTGTGTCTGTGACATCTGTAACGACCTCTCTGAAAACGTCCGCAAATGAGGGGGAATCGGTCTTGGCTGCTTCTGCTGCCGCAGCTTCGTTCTGGGACAGAATATCAAGGGGAGTTATTGCGGAGCTTATGGGAACGATGTACATTTTATCGGATCCTTTCTTTTATTATCTTAACAAAACTCAGTTGCCCTTGAGCTCTGAAGCCTTGCTCATCATAGCCTTTACGACTTCGATAGCGGAGGCATTTGCTTCATAGGCACGCTGAGCCGCCATAAGGTCTGTCTGCTCCTTGGTGTTGTCAACGTTTGAGTGATATATGTAGCCGTTTTCGTCTGCAAGGGGATTGTCGGGGTCATACACGGGAGTCATAGGCGCATCATCGTCGATGACCTCGGTGATAACAGCGCCCGCAAGACGGTATTTGTCCTGATTGGCTCTGTAGTAAACACCTCTGCTGTGGGTGGACTTGTCACGGGTGGTGTATTTGTTCAGAACTCCTGCGAAATCCTTTTTCTCGCTTATCACCGTGAGCTGGCGGCAGTATGGCTCGCCTGTGGAGGTGTTGTAGGAATCCTGATTTGCGATATTCTGGGAAATAATGTCCATTCTCAGCCTCTGAGCCGAGAGAGCGGAATGACCTATATCAAGTGAGCTTAAAAATCCCATAGCGGTCTCCTTTCGGAATTACTCTGATTTATTTGCCGTAAATATCTTATTTGCCGATTGCACGGCGTATCATAGAATACTGGCTGTTCATATAGTCGATCATAGTCTTGTACTGATACTGAACATCGACAAGGGACATACCCTCTTTTTCGATGTCCACATTGTTGCCGTTCAGAAGCTGGCTTGTGTTGGTCTCATATGAAGTGTTCACCCACACGAGCTCTTCGTCATTTCCGCTTGAAGCGTCGGGACCCGATACCTGAGCGGAGCCGTTTTCGGACTTGAAGCTATCGTGGGGGCAGCTTGTCCTGCCGTGATAGGGACACTTCATCTTTTCTTTGAGCACAAGTCCGAAATCAACGGTCTTGGCCTTGAAGTCGGGGGTGGAAACGTTTGCGATATTGTGGCTGATGACCTGCTGCTTGTACCAGGCAGCGTCAAGACCCTGTTCGGTTATTTTGAAAGCGGCACTGTCGAAAAGTCCCATAAGCGGAGCTCCTTTCATATATAAAAGCCTTGCGGAATATTTTTATAAAAAAGCATAATGTACCTGTGGGCACACTTATAGCTAATAATAATTATAATACAAAACACGAAAAATTACAAGAGTAAAAATGCAGTATTTGCAAATTTCTGTGACAAAATTCCGCTAAAAAATATATTCATTTTCAATAAAACAAACAAATGACAACTAAAATGTGAATATAAAAAGCTAATTTAACTTGCTGTATGTATAACACTGACAAAATATGTAATTGGAAATTAACATAAATTACCAAAGAGTGCGAAAATATGTCAACCTGAAAAGCTGCAATGATCTGATTGACAAAGTACATTACATATGGTATAATACAGCATATCACATCGGCAGAATCTTTTATTTGAAAAACGGACGGTCAGGGCGGGCAGTGATATATATGCTGCACAAAAACATTGCCGCTGATATATCTTAAATTGTAGCAAATCATAAAAATGGTGAAAACCGAAAAAAATGCTTGCAATTTGCAAAAACCTGTGATATAATTGAAATGTTCTGAAAACGTCCCGTATAAGGACGTTGAAACGCTATTACTTTAAAGGAGGTGCGGCCCAAATGGCAAAGTGCGATATTTGCGGAAAGGGCGTTACTTTCGGTATTAAGGTTTCCCACTCTCATCGTCGTTCCAACAGAACCTGGAAGCCTAATGTAAAGCGTGTAAAAGCTATCGTTGACGGTACTCCTAAGCACATCTACGTGTGCACAAGATGCCTCCGTTCCGGTAAGGTAACACGTGCTGTCTGATTTTCGACGGGAAATCGGCGGACATTTTATAACCGAATTGTACGTACAATAAGGAAGACGCTTCGGCGTCTTTTTTATTTACAAAAAATTAACAAACACGGTGGGAAAATGTGCTATATTAAAGGTATAAGAAAGCAGCGAAAGGGGCTGACATTATGAGCTTATACGGTATAGGCAATTATTCCGCTTATTCAAATCTTTTTTCGGGAATGTATTCCGGCACCGGCAGGAACACCTCTGCAAACCTTCAGGAGCTTATGAAAAAGGTCGATGAGGTCAGATCCCCCGAATATAAAAAGAACATAAAATCACAGTTTGAAAAGGCAAAGTCCTCTTCGGACAGCAGTGAGATCGGCACGGTCTCCTCTGAAATGAAGCTTTCCGAAGCGGCAAAGGATCTTAAAAAGAAGTCGGCAGAGCTCAGCTCTATGAGCCTTAAGGATATTTCCGACAAGGACACTCTCGTTAAAAAGGTCACTGCCTTTGCGGACAGCTATAACTCAGCTGTTGACGCTATGGGCAAGTCGGACAGCGTAGATGCACTTAAGTCGGGGCTTTCGATGACAAATACCGTCAAGACCTATTCGGGAGCGCTTTCCAGAATGGGCGTAAAGGTGGGCAGCGATAATAAGCTCACCGTTGACGAAAAGACTCTCAGAGCCGCTGATGACAGGGCTGTTGCATCAATGTTCGGCAGCTCCTATTCTCCCGTTGCCCGTGTTGCGGACAAGGCTGACGCTATTTCCAAAGCAGCGGTGAACAAGGCTCAGACCACAGCTTTCAAGGGTATGATGTATGACAGCTCAAATTCCTCGGGACTTTACAGCGGCTACAACACCTTTGCAAGCAGCTTCCTCGGCACATTCTTTGATTACCATACCTGATACTAATAACCAATTAACCTATAGACAAATCCTCGGCTGAAATAAGCCCATTCGTTGTCAAGCTCTCTTGCCGGGCGACAAGCCCGCCTGCGGTCGCTTTCCTAGACTGGGCTTATTTCATCTGTCGGCTTTATCTATAGAACAATTGGTTATTAGTATAATACATAAAATCCAAGCGGTCGGCGAATAACACCGACCGCTTTTTTACTGCATTTTTTCAAGCACCGTTCCCGGGTAATAATGGGCGAGGATATCCCTGTAGCCCATACCCTCCCGTGAAAGCTCATCAGCGCCGCATATGCTCATTCCCACAAGATGACCGCTGCCCTTTACCGTGAATATGACGCTGCCGCCTGCATCGGACACATCAAAAGCGGCGCTTTCAAGTGATAATATTTCGGCAAGCCTGCCTCCGTCAAGGACTATCCCGCAGACCTCCGCCGATGTCACGGTCCCGCAGTCTGTTGCGGATAAAATATTTACCCCGTCAGATCTATCCGCATCGGGGTATTCCGATGATATTCTTGCATAAAGCTCCGCTTCGGTAAATTCGTGCCGTGCCTCGGTGCAGTCGGAGGAGACGCTTGTAAGATACGGATGATCCGTTCCCCAGACGCTTTCCGCCGATTCCGTGACCCCTGCTGAGGAAAGGTGAAAGACCGCCGCCGCAGGTGCGCCGCCGTACATTATTATCTCCCCCTCGGTAGCCTTTGCAGCTGCCCTTACAGCCGAAACCGCATCGTCATAGCCATCTCCGTAAACTGCCATAGCTGCGGCTTCGGTCAGGGCGGGCTGATATTTTGAGCTGTCGTCGGAAATGTGTGCGCCGTTTTCCGATTCCCCTGCAAGAATGCGCCTTGCGGCATATGTCCTTGCGGCGCAGACCTGCGCTTTAAGCGCCTCGGTGTCGGGGATAAAGGGGACTTCCTCCAGCACCGCATATACCGCATAATCCTCGATGTCCGTTTCGGTTATCCCACCCGTAGCGGAGCAAAGGAGCTTTATTGTGCGGCTTTCGGGCATTACCGTGACCGAAACGGGGATATCCTCAGTCTTGTCCGCCTTAAGTCCCTCCGCCGCCGCAGGGATCGCAATTATCACCGCCGCACACATTATTACCGATTTTACGAAAGCTTTCATAATGACCGTCCTTTCAAACTTTCACTCTTGAAAATTATGCATATAAAATAATTACAAATTATTAAATTCATACAAAATAACACTTGACAATGTGAAGATTTTATAGTACAATGTAATTGTTCTATTATGCATTTGTTGTCAGTTTCGTCTGATGATATATATGTATGCGGCGGGGCAGGAAAAAATTCATTTCCGAGATATTGCCGCAGACACATTCTCCAACATAATTTTCCCTGACGGGTTATCTGCGAAAGGATTGAACGGATTATGGGCAGAACGAAGCAGCTAAGCGCAGAACAGATGCGCCTGAAAAACACAGCTAAGGCAAACAAAAGCGGTTTCCTTACAAAAAAGGCTTCAATGGGCGTTTATGTTGTAGTGCTCCTTCTCGCTGTGGCAGCAAGGACGATACAGCTTTTTAACAATATGAACTTCGATACGGGCAGATATATCGACCCGTCACCCCTGAAAAACTTCCCGTTTTTCATAATCGCCGTAGGAATTATCTTTATGACCGTCATACTTCTTGCGGGAAGCTCAAAGGATAAGGTCATCGGCTCCTGTATCCTTATAAATCCGATGCGTCTGAGATATGACAGGCTCAAAAAGAAAATACCCGCAGCGGCAGGCTACAGCGCACTGCTTATGGCTCTGCTGGTGGTGGCTCAGATAGTTTTTGACTTCATCGACATCGTTAATGCAAACAAGGTCATCGTCGAGGAGCTTACACCCGACGAAGCCGACAGGTACAATATGCTCACAGGCTACACCTGGGGCACATTCGCCCTCCACGTTGTTATGATCTTTGCGATGCTGAACTTCATCGCAATGGCTGTGAACATCTTCAAGGGAGAGGGTATTTCCTCGGGAAACTGCGCAGCATTTGTATTCTATTCCATCTGGAAGATCGTTGATATGCTGCAGATTGTGGGAAACAATGTTGCGGTAAGCGAGTGTTCCGAGCCTCTTTATGAGCTTTTCTCCTATATGACCGCAGTGCTTTTCTTTATGAACACCGCAAGGTTCTTCAACGGAATGGAAAAGAAATTCACACGTTTCTGGATGTGCTTCTTCGGATATGTTTCATCTATCCTTGCAGCGGTTTCGGTCATTCCGAGATACATTCTTCTCCTTATCCCCACAGGCTATGAGGAGAGACTTTCAATGAATATCCCTAACATCTCGGACATCGGTATCGTGTTTATGACCATTACAATGGTGGCAGTATTCTGGAGCACCTACGTTTACCGTGTAATGCCCAGACTGAATGTTGGCAAGCGCCGCTGGAGCAGAGCACCGATGAACAAGCAGTATCTGGATATCGAGAATATCGACATCAAGCCTACTGAATAAAAATTAGAACCTGTCTTCATAAGAAATGTGTGCGGATTTTCGAGCATAATTTTGTTGCAGACAAGGCAAAATTTGCCGAAAAGACGTGCGCATATGCTTGTGAATACAGGTTCTTATAAACGGGGCGGCAAGGGGATATCCCTTGTGCGCCCTTTTTTAAGGAAAACTGATTATGAAGCTAAGCAGACTTGCAGCGCTGGCAGCAGCGCTTTGCGTTGTTTTTACGGGCTGTATCCCCGATTCGTCAATAGACAATCTCCTGTCGCCTCCCATAATGTCCGAGGAGCAGCAGGACATTTATTCCGCCCTCACCGCATCATCGGGAAAGGACATTTCGCTTGTTTATCCCCGCTCAGGCACATACCGCTCCGCATTCGTGTTCTATGACCTTGATTCTGACGGTGAAAACGAAGCCGTGGTATTTTACAGCAGCCGAACCGGCAAGGACAGCAATGTGCGTGTTAATATCCTTGACAAAGGAGACGGCAGCTGGCGCTCCGTTTATGACCACGCAGGTGCGGGAACAACAGTGGAGCAGGTCTTTTTCACAGATCTGGGCGGCACGGGCACAGCCAGAATGGCGATAGGCTACGGCTATATGACCCCCACCGAAAAGACCCTGAAGCTCTACAGCCTTGGTGACGGCGTTCTGAACACCGAATACACCGAGACCTATTACAAGACCCTGACCCTTGACCTTGACAGGGACGGGGGTATGGATATCGCTGTTGTGAACTGCAATAACGAGAACCACACAGCTTCGGTATCCCTCGTCACCGACAGAGGAAACGGCGCTGAGTGCGTGAGCAGCACCCCTCTCAGCCCCACCACCGTTGACCTGCCTTCCGTGATAGGAGGATTTATCGGCAACGGCACCCCTGCGGTATTTGCGGACGGCTTGCAGGGCAACGGCAATCTTTCCACCGAGATAATCTACTGCATAAACGGAGAACTCAGAAATCCCGCTATGATAGACGGCTCCGAGCTGTCTTCAAGAACAGTGCGTTCCCAGGGGCTGTACTGCCGTGACATCGACGGCGACGGCATCGTTGAGATACCCGAAAGGGAGGCGTTCCCCGGCTACAGAGACGGGCAGGATGCTCAGTATCTTACGGACTGGAACGTTTTTGAGAACTACTCCGTTACAAAAAAATACACGTCCTTCACCGAACCCCACCTTGGCTATGCCTTTATGCTGCCCGTAAGGTGGCAGGGGCTTGTCACCGTGAAAAATGACAGCATAACGGGAGAAAAGGTGTTCTACAAATACAACGGCAGCCTTGAACAAAGCCGCCTTGAGCTTATGCGCATAGCGGTGTGCAGCCGTGAGGACTCGGAAAAGCGTATCCTTGACGGATATTTCGCTGCCGCTTCAACGGACAGTGCGGTGTATATGGTGCGTTTTGGCGACACCGAGGACAATCTCCTACTGACCACAGCCGAGGTCACGAATAATTTTTATCTATATTAATGAGGTGTGAGTTTTGAGCAATAATCAGCAGTCTGAGTGCAGATTCAAGTCGAAAATAGGCGGACAGGCTCTTATCGAGGGCGTAATGATGCGTGGCATTGACACTTCCGCAATGGCGTGCCGTCTCCCTGACGGTACCATAGATGTGGAAACGTGGAAGATACGCAACGGAAAAACTGCTCCGTGGTATCTTAAGACCCCCTTTATAAGGGGCTGCTTCAACTTTGTAATATCCCTTGTTGACGGAATGAAATGCACAATGAAGTCCGCCGAAAAGCAGATGAACGATGAGGACGATGATAACGAGGAGCTTTCCCCTTTTGAGGAATGGATCAGCAAGACCCGACCCTACAAGTGGCTTGAAGCAAAGCTTGAAGGTGAAAACGGCAAGTCCGTTATGAACACTGTTATGATAGTGGTGTGCGTGGTTGTAATGGTCATAAGCATATGCGCATTCAAATTCTTCCCCGCACTTCTTTCGGGACTTCTGGGCAAGCTCGGCGCACCCGACTGGTCAAAGACCGTTTCCGAGGGCATTATCAAAATTGCCCTCCTTGTGGGATATATGTGGCTCATCTCGAATATGAAAGAGATACACACCACCTTCAAATATCACGGAGCGGAGCACAAGACAATTGCCTGCTACGAGGCGGGGCTTGAACTGACGGTGGAGAACGTAAGAAAGCAGACCCGTTTCCACCCCCGCTGCGGAACAAGCTTCATATTCCTTGTGGTGCTCCTCAGTATCGCAATTGGAATGTTCCTGCCCTGGACCAGCATTCTTGCACGCTTTGGTCTCCAGCTGCTGATGCTCCCCGTGGAAGCGTCTATCGGCTATGAGCTCATAAAGCTTGCAGGCAGATGCGACAACCTTTTCACAAAAATAATTTCCGTCCCCGGGATATGGCTCCAGCACATTACCACCTGCGAGCCTGATGACCCACAGATAGAGGTGGCTATTGCGGCGCTTAAGCCCTGTATCCCCGAGGATAAAAACGACGACCGCTGGTGATGATATGACGATAAACGAATTAAGCAATCGTCTTGACAGCATTCTGTCAGACGTGCCCGACAGGGATTTTGATAAAATGTGCCTTATGGAGGATCTCTGCGGCGTTACCCGTGAGCAGCTTGCCATTCACCCCGATAGGGAGCTTTCCGAAGCCGCCGCCAATGCCGCCGTAAAGGGCGCAAGGCGGAGAGCGGCAGGCTATCCCTTGCAGTACATTTTGGGCAAATGGGAGTTTTACGGCAGGAGCTTCAGGGTGGGGGAGGGCGTTCTCATTCCCCGACCCGACACGGAAGCGCTGGTTGATGAAACTGTTTCAAGGCTTGGCAGGAAATTTGACGGCGGCATACTCGATCTTTGCAGCGGCAGCGGCTGTATTGCCGTGACCCTTGCAAAGGAGCTGCCCGAAAGCAGGGTATATGCGGTGGAGCTTTCATCGGAAGCATTCCCGTATCTTGTGCAGAATGTCCGTGAAAATGATGCTGCTGTAAAAATGCTCAAAGGCGACATAATGAACGGCGCACTCCTTGAAAATTTCAGGACTGCCGACGGTGAATATATGAACATCGGCTGCATAGTTTCAAACCCGCCCTATCTTACCGACAGGGAAATGGACGAGCTTCAGAAGGAGGTAACATTTGAGCCCGAAACGGCTTTGTACGGCGGCAATGACGGCTTGAAATTCTATCGTGTAATAGCCTGTCTGTGGAAAGAGCTTTTGAAAAAAGGCGGGCTTATGATATTTGAGATAGGCACGGAACAGGCTGAGGACGTGAGAAAGATACTCACCGACAGCGGTTTTCGTGACATCTTTACCGCACCCGATGCCACAGGCGGCATAAGGGTCATCGGGGGATATCTGAAATAAAATTTTAACGGCTGATACATTGCGTGTCAGCCGTTTTTTTTATATTTCCCCCTCCGCCGCCGATATCGCATCAAACAGCTCCGCAAGAGCGTTCCAGGTTCGGATATCCGTCTCGCCCGTGGGAGTTATGCCCGAGGCGGTCTGAAATTCCGTCACTGCCCTTATGGTGTCGCTGTCATATATGCCGCTCAGTGAGTTCATCGGAATGTTTATAAAAAGCCCCGAAAGGGTGTTGAGCATCGCCTGCAAAATGATTATGGCTGTGCCCTTGTCGCCCTCTGACAATACAGTGTCAGCCGATGGCAGGGGCTTTGCTCCTACCTGTTCGGAAAGGTTCGTGATTATGTCATAATATGTGTCAAGTATAAGCTCCCAGGTGGCTCGGTCTGTCTCCCCTGTTTCGGGAATGCCCTTGATGCGCTGAAAATCCGAGACTGCGGCGGCGGTGTGGGGGCTGTAAACTCCGTCGGGAATGACGGGGCGTACAGCTGCACCGTTCATCGATATCTCTCTCAGATACCGCTGGAGCTCAGCCACATTCTGGCTGTGTGCCTTTTGTGACACGGGTAAGGGTTCATTTGCCACTGTTCTGCCTCCTTTATCTTATGGTATATCCGGGGAACTGCCCCGCAGGCTTCACATAGCCGTACTTCACCTCGCTGTATATCTCGCCTATCCTCGACCACGTTTCAGCCCCCACATATCCCGTGGGATTTATGCCGAAAACACGCTGAAAGGCTGTCACGGCATTTCTTGTCAGGGGACCGAAATAGCCCGTGGCGGTCACTGCGGGTATCTGCGGGTAATCATTATGTATCTCCGTCAGATACTGCTGAATTGTCCTGACGTATTCATTCTGCATACCCTCTCTGAGTATCACTCCCGGGAACAGAACTATCTCCTCGGCGATGGGATTTACGGGGAGACTGTCAACTATGCCCTTGTAGGCTCTGTAAAGATCCTCCCAGGTGTCAGCGTCAAGGACTCCCGTTTCGGGGAGACCGAATATCTGCTGGAATGCACGGAGGGCATTTTCCGTTTCCTCACCGAAATTACCCGTAACGGAAATTCTCGGTACGGCATCGTAATATGCACCCACCACCGACAGGATATACTGAATGACCCTGACGTTGGCTCCCGAGTCGCCTCTGCGAAGAAATTCGGGCACATCGGCAGTGTAATCGGAAATGGTGACACCCTCGGAGGTAAGCTCCCCCAGCCGCTTTATGCCTGTGTATATCTGATTTATCCTGTACCAGGTGGATTTATCCACATAACCCGTTCGGGGCAGACCGAAAACCTGCTGGAATGTCCTTACAGCGTCCTCGGAGAGAGTGTTGAAGCTGCCTGTGACATAGGGTATCTTTGGGATAGCGGGATAATTCTGAGAAATGCGGTTGAGCTGGGTCTGGATACGCACCACGTTGTCTCCCGCACTGCCAAAGCCGATGACCTCACCGGGGTATGACGGAATGTTGGGGGAAACGGGGGCGTTGGTCACAATCTCGATATCATCTCCGTAAAAATGCTGAAGTATCTCAAAGGGTGTCAGCCCCCGATTTGCAAGCTCCACCGTCTCCCACTGCTTCAGCCCTCCGCAGTAGGTGCGCACACCGTCGCAGTAGGCGGAGAATATGGGTTCAAGCGTACCTTGTCTGCGGATATAGTTGTTGAATATCTCGTCAACGATGTTGCTTATGGGCTCAAAAATGTCACGTCCGTAGACGTAGGACTGGTCGTAGCGTGTGTCATTGGTTATGTCGAAGTTATACCCTCTTGAGGGGTACCATTCGGTGTAGTACCTGTTCAGGGCATAGGTTATGATAGCGTAAATGTTGGCTCTCAGCGCACTTTCGGGCCAGGTGGGATATATCTCGCTGGAAGCCGCATTTTTGATGTAATCGGTAAATGGCACTGTAACATTGACAGCACCCGTGTCATCGGGCGCACCCAGATGAACAACGATATTTTCGGGAATAAACGGCACTCCTGTCATTTGGCTCCTCCTTCGGGCATATCAGCCCACTGAATCAGGATCGTTCATATTGTTCTGAATGTCGGAGCGTGGCTGGATAACGCTGTCTCCCGAGTATTCGGGCAGGGGAATGAGGTCAATGGGCTGAACGGTCTTTACCCCTGCGAAAATGGGAATGTTGATGTCGCTGAGAGTGTAATAGCCCCTTGCCCTTACGGTGACGGTGTATTCGGAGAACGGACGTGTGGTGCTCATAGGATCCCGGGACAGCGATGCGGAGGGGGCTGGGAGGGCAATGGTAGGCGTGCGGCCGCTTCTGTCGGAGAATAGAAGCCTTACGAGACCTGTTCCTCCCGTGAGTTTTTTCTTCACTGCGACCAGTGCGCCCGGAACGGGATATGCGCCGCCTGCGGTGAAGATGTCGAACTGCAAAAACCCCCAGCTGCTGTCCCCCGTAAGATTTATCCAGTTGAGCGACGGAGTGAGCCCTTTGGTATCAGGCACAGCGTCCGAGCTGTCACGGGGAAGTGCGAAATCGGGAAGTATCTCTGTCTCATTTTCAGCCTCCGAGGGAACGGCATATGCAGCCGTCCTGGGGGACATATTGAGCATAACTCCCTGCAAAGAGGTGTCTTCCGAACGCTGATATGCGGTTTTGTCCGCCTGAGAAAAGGTTCCGCCCATTTCGGGGTGGACTGCACTGTTCATATTCACAGAAGCGGTGTCTGAGGCTGTATTTCTCGGTTGGATAACACTGTCATTGCCGTCATACACGGGGGGAGGATTATCCTCGGGTCGGATATTGGGCGCTGCGGGAATGCCTGCGATGCTCTCAATAATGCTTTCGGCGGAAGGAAAGCGGCAGCGGCAGTTCATAGGTATCACAGGGAAATTATCCGTGACAGTGCCTGAGGGGGAAGCGGCAAAATGAGATGCACCCTGAATATTGCCCAAGGGAGTTCCCGAAGCGTCACGGGGCATTGTAATATTCTGAGACATCTGTTCCTGCTGCATATTTCCCTGACCCTGCTGCATATTCTGCTGTCTCGGCTGAGAGGTCTCCGTCATATTTGCCTGAGCCGTCACAGCGCTGTGTCCCGAGGGTACATTTCTGTTCTGCGGTGAGGTCTGGGGAGCGGCGCTGCTTTTTTTGTAAAGCCGCATCATCTCTTCCTTATAGCGCTGTGCCATATTGTTAAGGTTAAACTCGTTTCCGTTCAATTCAATTACCTCCGATAAATGATCTGATTGGTCTGTATGGACTATGAAAATATATGCGGCGGCAGGCGAAAAAATGCAGGTATGTGCGCACATTTCGGGGAATATTCATTCTGAAATGAAATAAGAGAAACGGAGAGAAATCAAGCAAAATGCAGAGAATTAAAGAGAAACTGGGATATATTTTGAATTTTCGGGCAAAAACCCCTTGACAAACGGACAAACACCGTGTATAATAATTACTGTTGTGTAAAGAAGAGGTATGAGTTCCCTGTGACTTTATCGAGTTGCTTGCAGGGCGGTACCAACGTCTATGCGGCAATTTTTACAATACTATATTAATAAAGGAGAATTTTGACTATGTCAACTTATATGCCTAAGGCTAATGAAATCAGCCGTAAGTGGTATGTACTTGATGCTTCCGGCAAGCCCCTCGGTCGTGTAGCTGCTCAGGCTGCTACTATCCTCCGTGGCAAGCACAAGCCCACTTTCGCTCCTCACGCTGACTGCGGCGACCACGTTATCATCATCAACTGCGCAGAAGCTGTTCTTACAGGAAGAAAGCTCGAGCAGAAGACCTACAAGTGGCACACAGGCTGGATCGGCGGTCTCAAGGAGACTAAGTACAGCGAAATGATGAAGAAGAATCCTGAAAAGGCAATGATGATCGCAGTAAACGGTATGCTCCCCAACAACACTGTAGGCAGAGCTGCTCTTACTCGTCTGAGAGTATATGCAGGCTCCGAGCACAACCACGCTGCTCAGAAGCCTGAGAATTATGAGATATAAGGAGGGTGTAAACTATGTACGAATCTAAGCAGCAGTATTTTTACGGCACAGGAAGAAGAAAAAGCTCTGTAGCAAGAGTAAGAGTTTACCCCGGCAGCGGTAATATCACCATCAACGGCAGAGATATCGACGATTACTTCGGTCTCGATACTCTTAAGCTCATTGTTAGACAGCCCCTCGCTCTCACTGAGACAGCTGAGCAGTTCGATATCGTTTGCACAGTTGCAGGCGGCGGCGTTACAGGTCAGGCAGGTGCTATCAGACACGGTCTTTCCCGTGCTCTCCTCCTCTTCAACCCTGAGCTTCGTCCCGTTCTCAAGAAGGCTGGCTTCCTCACAAGAGACCCCAGAATGAAGGAAAGAAAGAAGTACGGCTTAAAGGCTGCCCGCCGTGCTCCTCAGTTCTCCAAGAGATAATCAGATACCTCAAAACTTGCGTATTTACGCACTTTGCGAGTGGTCAAATACTCTTTGGTCAACATTTGGTCAATTCAAAACCTCTCTGTTCGCACAGGGAGGTTTTTTATTTGCCTTTATGCAAGGCACAGCTCGATCTGTTCGGCAGTTCGGGCTTTTGTTTTACGCAGGACATCAGCGTAGATGTCAGCAGTTACGTTCACATCACAGTGACCAAGATGCTCAGACACGACTTTCAGGTCGATACCGCTGTTTAAGAGCATTGTAGCGTTGCAATGACGGAGCTGATGAAGAGTCATATCCTCAAATTCCGTTCCTTTGGTGAAGCGTTTGAGTGACTGATAGACTGAATTACGGTCACGGTAGTTTCCTCTTGCTGATACGAACACCATTTCAGGATGAGCGAAGTCATCACCGAGGGCATATTTCAGCTTTTCGATATACTCTTTCTGTGCAAGAAGAACCTTTTTCAGCTCCTGCCCCATACCGATGATGCGGATACTGCTCTCGGTCTTAGGATCAGTCAGTTCATGCTTTCCGCCTATGTCGGTCAACGTGTGGTTTATCGAGATAGTGTTGTTCTCGAAGTCGATATCCTCCCAAGCAAGTCCAAGGCACTCTCCCGAACGCATACCCGTGTAAAGCAGAACCTTGATGATACGCTTGAAGTCCTCGTCCCACGGCTTACTTTCGAGGTATTCCATGAACCTTTTGAGCTTGTCTTCCTCTAAAGCCTTGTTTTTACGGCTCTTCTTCCGTTTCGGCAGTATCACGTTACGGCAGGGAGTGTCACGAATGAAGCCCTGCTCTGCTCCTCTGCGGAAGATGCTCTGCACTATGACGTACAGTTTCTTAACTGTTGCAGGGTTCAGGTCATAGGACTGCATTATCTGCGTCAGCCTGGGAGCATTGATGTCCTTTACCTTGATGTTGCCAAGAACAGGCTCGATGTGGTTCTTGTACTGCCCCTTGTAGGTATAGATCGTGCTTTCTTTCAGTTCCTGCGGAGCGTAGTTTGTGAAATACCAGTCAGCAAGCTCGGAGAAACGCATATTCTCATTGAGCTGAGAGTAACCTTTGCAGTGTCTCTCGAACTCGAAAGCATACTCCTGGGCGAGCTTTTCGGCTTTCTTTGGTGTCACTCCGTCGGGCGGAGTGTAGGTTGTTGATTTTACAAGCTGTTTGCCGTTCATATCGCAGCCGACAAACACCCTGATGCGGAATGTGTTTCCGCGTTTTGTTATATTCGCCAATGTAAATCCTCCTAAATTTACACTACGGCATATCTCTGTATTTAGCATTGTAGCGCACTATTCTATCTTTGTCAAGCGTTTTCGGAGATATGCCGTAGCTTTTTGTCTTTTATTCTAACTCTGCATTTCTTGTTTTGTTAAACTTATACCGGGCAAAATCCTCCGCAAGTCCACAAGCGAATATGAACGCCCTTGCTTTCTGTAGATCACGGGATAGCTGATCTTCACGCTTGATGCGCTGTGCTTCGGTGTTCAGCTTCTTACGGCTAAGGTAATGAGCATCCTCCTCTTTCTTCTTGTAGTCGGCAAGCTCCGAGGAAACAGCTTCAAACTGCTGTTTCATAGCACTAAGCTCCTGTACGGCTGCGTCACGCTCTTTTTTCAGCTTCTTGATGTTCTTCTCCATGGCTACATACTTCTTTGCGGTGTCGCTGAGCTTGTCATAGTCCTCTTTAAAGAGTGTGACCTTTTTGCCGAACATAGACTCCTTGGCTTCGATGCTCTCAATCTCGCCTATGTTCACTTTTTTCTTTGCCAGTTTCTCAAACTTGGCAACAGTCTCGTCACGTTCGGCGGTGAGCCTTTCGATCTCAGCATTGAGAGCATTTATCTTGTCCTGATGTTCGCCGTACTCATTGACTTTATAACTGTAACCCCTGGACTTCTTCGGTTCGGAAATTTCAATGCCGTGAGCATTACAGATATTCTTTAAAATATCCCACTCGCTGCGTCTCCAACGGTCATTCGCTTTCGCATCATTTCCCAAGCCCATTTCTTCCGTAGCCTTGTTCTTCGCATTGCGGACTTCAAGCCCACGAGTGAAGTGACCTACGGGGATATAATTGATGTGCAGGTGCGGAGTTGATTCATCAAGATGCAGCACCGCATTGAACACATAGAAGTTAGGATTTCTCGCCTGAAACCCCTCCATATATTCACGCAGGCACTCAGTCGTTATCTCGGCATCGGGAGTGCCGACCGCCGTGTCTTTTCTCGTTCCTATGTAGACAAGATGTTCATAGAAACTTTTGTGCTTGTTTGTACCTGTGATAACGCTCTTGCTCGGCAGGCGGTTGAACAGGTGTTCAAAGTAGTTACCGATCTTACGATCTTTTCTTTTCTGATTAGCGTTATATTTCTCTACCGCTTCATCGAAAAGCTGATGATAAGCGTCGCTCAAAGCCTGCTGAACGAACACAACATTGTTCGGTGTTCTGGAGCTGTCGATATTCTTGGCAGTGAACTCTCGGTTGTTATGTGAAAGGCTGCCTTTACCCTCGCACATCGAGATAGATTTTGTACTCATGTTATAGTCTCTCTTTCATAAAATTTTTTCATCATGTAAGCCCTGACGGGCTTGAAGAATTACGCACAAGACAGAGCTTGTGCTACTAAGAACATTTACGCCCTGTCGGGCTTTGAAGAATTTCGCATAAGACGGAGCTTATGCTCCATATAGCCCTGATGGGCAAATTGGATTGCAACGATACGGAGATCGGCAACCCAAACGGTGCGAAGCACCGGATTTTACTTGCGGTGCGCCGCCAGTAACCCCAAAGCACTTTTGACAGCCGCCTACACGACTATCAAAAATGCCGGGGCTCTGCGAGGCTCTTATCGGCTGACGGAGCAGCCGAAATTGTGGGTACGGTTATTCTGAATCGCACCCATGAGAGCTGCGGAAATCCGCATTACAATTTTGAAAAATCAGCTCTCAAATTATCCTGAAAATCTGCTATCTCAGCAACGATATTTTTCATGGAAAGCCGACCAGCTTTATTGTAGTTTATGAACTCCAAACAGAGGTGCTCTGCGTAGTCCAAGTGATGCAGGGAATACACAAATCTTTCATCACATTTTTCATCAGGTGATGCAGGAGCATACTGTCTCCATTCACGCATCAGCCACAGGTAATCGTTGAGTGTTCGCCACGCTGATTTCTCCCATACTTCATACTCATGTTTTTCTTGCACACGCTTCTGATATTCGGACACTTCTTTCGTTGTCGGCGCTTTACCAATCTCGATATTCAAACCGTAATCGTCATTGAGCTTTTTTACTGCATCGATAGGCTTGTCCAGCCAGAACATTTTCTGAGTGAAACCGATAACATCAACGTGCGTTCCGCAGCCGAAGCAAAGAAGAGCATCGGGATAAATTTTTGCAGAGGGAGTACGCTCATTATGAAACGGGCAAAGTGCCATACCGCCACGGGATATTTCAAGACCATATCTCTCCGCAACCGTTCTCATATCAATAGCAGATTTTACTTGCTCGAATACCGTCAATTCTGGAAATAGTTAAGCAGATCAGCCTTGTTGACAAGTATCTTTCCACGAACACCTTCGCCTGTGCGGATATACTTGATCTTGTTCTGAGCCACAAGCATACGGACAGTGTGTTCGGAAAGCCCGTCGATAAGCTCAGTGCATTCCTTGACGGTCAGCATCTTCACCTTTTCGGGTGCAGGAGCTTTTGTTGTTTCTGGGACTGCGACCTCATTCGGCTCTCTGTCGTAAGCGACAGCGGTCATGAGTTCAAGTATCTGGTCGAGAAGCTGTTCTTTTCTTTCGTTTGTCATAATTAAAAATCTCATCTTTCTATCTAAGAGTTTTGTGTTTTATGAACTTTGAACATTTTGAGCATTTTGCAGTTTCAAAGTGTGCAAAATGCGGAAAGTTCATGTTTCATCATCTGTAAATGTTCGGGTTGATGATAACGTCTGTTATCGTTTTGTTGTTTGCGCCCTTGCTTGTGTTGCGGACAATATACCTGTATTCTTCAAGCATATCCATTGTCTCAGCAAAGTCAGCGGCGTTCTTGAAAAGTGTACATCTGCACAGCTTGTACAGGTCATTCTGCCTGATCTGCTGAATGTGTTTCGAGCGTATTTTGTTCAGTACTCTCTCAGCCTTGATCGTTCCGAGGTCAACATCTCCGAGACTGTAAGCATATATCGCCTGCTCTCGGAAATACTCACCGATCTCGATAGCGTTACAGAACGTATCAAGCGTGACACGGTTCTCCGCTGGCTCAACACCATTCAAAGCACACTTGATGCAGTGAATGATACCGCACAGGCGGAGCAGTTCTTCGTGATACTTTCCGCCCCAGTCCTTGCAGAATGCCATATCCGTGACGAGGTGCGGCTCAATGTAGTTATTGTAGTAGTCAACGAACTCCTTGTACGTCTTTTCATCGAAGTGGAGATACAGCTCTTTCTCGTCATTATAGGCGAACTTCTTACCGAGGAGCTTGTATATCAGCCGCTTGTAATTCTCAGCAACGGCTTCAGGAACAGCCTGCGTATCATATTTACGATAGCCGATATTGCTTACGGGGAAACAATATAGAAACCTCGCTATCAGTCCGCTGCCACGGAACACAGGATTGTTTATCATGCTATCAAACATATATGGTTGACACGCAAGGCAGATGCTCATGTATGGCTTTTTCAGCACTATGCTCGCCCTGGTCGCTCTGTCGCTGATATACGTTTCGCCGTTCCACGATTTCAGTAGCAAATCAAGGTTCGGTATATTGTTGCTGTAACGTCCGCTGAAATTACCGAGCATTCCCGCTTCATCGGAGATCATAAGCAAAGTGCCGTTTTCTTCAAGCAGATTCACAAGAGATTCGGGCGTAACATCGTCAACAGCTATCCTGCGGAAGTTGCTCGGAGACATATTGCTAAGGTCTGTTTGCAGCTTGGCAATCTCCTCGGCGGTAACGTCTTTTTTCTTTTCAAGTGCTTCGAGCTTGCTCTCAAGCAGCTTTCGTTCTGCCTGCACCGTGTAGATGTCCTGTTTGTTGTTATCGTTCCAGTCATGAGCGAACTGGATATATGGTCGCTTTATAAGAGAGATAACAGGAGACTTCTTGAAGCTCGGCTCTGCTATTGTAAGGGTATCAAGTACCAGCGGCTCAGTATGGTCACGCTTGGCTGACATTCTGTACACGCCCGAAAAGCAGTAGCTCACCGCCGAGAGTATTGAAGTGCCTGCCATAGCAACATCCGTTGAAGTGGTAGTCGCTATTGCGTCTGCCATATCACCTATAATAGGTGGAAGTGTGTTCACAGGGAACGGCAGGAGGTTTGTACCGTCGGGACGGAGTGGTGTGGGTTGTACCCACGTTGTTTCGTTGTTCAAATATCCTCTTCCTTTCATATGTATTTATAAAAGTGCTTTTATATGTATAGCGGTCAGCATCTCGTATGCAATACCGCTGTCAGCCGACCTTTGCCTGCTGACATGACCATTGTAACATTTCTTTCGGAGGTCCTGTGCGTGTATTGCGTATTTACGCAAAAGAATACGCATAATATTTTTAAATACGCTGTATGTTACGCTATAATACGCATTCAAATTGACATATAGCGTGTGATGTGTTATAATATCAAAAGATACCGAAAGCGAGGAGAGCGTATGGGAATTACGACAATTTACCGTATAAACGAAACAGACCGCACGATAAATATCGCACAGTCTGTTATTGATACCGATGAAAGCATACACGGTGCAGTCCTGAATACGAGAACATACACTTTTGATGAGCTGATGAATCAGCATAAAGTGTTCTGCGAACATACCGAGCCTTATGACGCTTTCAAGGACAGGCTCAACAGCGCCTTGCGTATTGACAAGAGCATTGAAGTCAGCACCGATGATATGATAGCAAGGTTTATAGCTGAATATGGGGAGAATATCTTTTTCAGAGGATATGTCAGCTCTGTTATTGAGTTCTATGACAAGGAGAGGCACGTCCTACTGAAACCGAATGACGTTGTTATCGCCAAGCTCAACAGAAGAAAGATACAGGACGAGGTTTCCCGAAAGCTAATGGAGTTCATGGATACGCAGTTCGCCCTGATGTGCAGTGATGCGTATTTCAGCCATAAGTCTACTATGGAGCATTTTATGATACAGTCCGGAAGAACGATAGTTGCTGCCGATGATTATACATTCAATGTGTTCCGTGAAAGCGACAATTGCCTGCCTACCATCCTTGCAGAGATCGGGCAGCTCGTTCATCATAACAAGTGGATTGTCTGCGAGTGCGGATTCTGCCATAAGCTGTTCCTCGGAACGAAAGGGGCGGTCTGCTGTCACGCAACTGAGTGCATCGAAGCTCAGAAACAGCAGAAAGATGCCATATACAAGGAAAACACCAAGGCATATTCAGCCGTTAAGCGTGATTATGATGCTTATGTCCGCAGATATAAGAAGGTTCTCGTTGAAGCAGGTGTTGAGAAGTATCACCCTGCCGAGTTTGACGAGTTTATACAGGCGAAGCAGGAACGTATGGAAGATATGGACAAGGTCAAAAAACGCCTGATACGCAACGGTCTGCCGACCAAGGAGCTTGAAGACCTCTCAGCTAAGTATAAGGCGGAAATAAAGGCTATGGTCGAGGAGCTTGTGGAGAAATACGGTAGGAAGGTTTGAACTTTGATTGCAGGTCTGAGGGCAAGGTTGTAATAATAACTGATAAATCTAAGGAAATTGCCGATTTTGAGATTATTATAATTGACAATCTCACCGATATTTGATATAATAAAAAGATAAGGTTATTATGCGTATAGCTTTATAAATCATAGGTATTTAGTATGGAATTAGAGGTATTAATATGTTCTCTTTAAATAATTACGGCGTTGTTTATACGCCTAATAATTTGGCTGACTTTGTAGCTGAATTATTATTCGATGAAGTTAATAATATAGCAGGTAATGTTATAAATGAAGTGAACATTCTTGATCCGGCTTGTGGTGAAGGTATATTGCTCCATACAATTTCCAAGTTTTTTAAAAGCAAGTCTAATATTCTGCCTATAAACTACGGGATTGATGTTGATGAAAATGTTATCAAAAGCGATAGACAACTTTCTCCAAAAGCCAATTTCAACTTTATTCATCAGAATACCATTCTTCCTTCTTCCAGTTTATCAGCCGACAATTACTGGAAACGAAGAATAAAAAACATCTCTTGTATTATTGCAAATCCCCCTTGGAGTGCTGAAAAAGTATTTGATAATTCAGATCTTAATAATGCTGGTTATAAATTCGGAATAGGTCAATATGATAGTTATGTTTTGTTTTTGGAACTTAGCTTAAAATTATTAAACCCTGACGGCTTTTTAGCATTTATTATTCCGGATTCACTTTTTTCAGGTGAAAATAAAGAATTAAGAAAATTTCTATTAGAGAATACAGAAATAAAAGTTATAGCAAGATTAGGCGAAAAACTATTTCCTAATGTAAACAGATCAACAAGTGTAATAGTGATTAAAAATACAAAGCCTTCTTCAAATAGTAAAACTAGCTGTTATCGATTAGACACAATTGATAGAAAAGCATTTTTAGATGGGAAGCTCAGGTTAATTGACAATTATCATAAAAAAAGCCACTGTGTACTTCAGCATCGTTTCCTTGACAATGCTAATTACGTGTTTGATATAGATACACATGAAGAAGAAGAAAAGCTAATAGATAAAATCGAAAAGAGTTGCATTAATTGGGAAAAGATATTCCGTTTTGGACGAGGTGTCGAAATATCAAAAACAGGAAATGTTGTGACCTGCCCAAGTTGCCAAATGACACAAGGTTATTCAAAAAAGCATCTTTCATCTAACGAAAAAAAATGCCAATTTTGTGGGAGTCAAATATCATTCAATTCAAGTAGACCATTTAGCATAATTTCAGATATACTATCACCTGGATTTACACCTATGTATGTAGGGGAAAATCTTCATAGATACAGTATCAATGGCATTAAATATATCAAGCCAAATGTTAAGGGAATTAACTATAAAAATGCTGAACAATATGTTCCCCCAAAAATACTAATAAGGAAAACGGGGTTAGGAATAGATGCTTGCATTGACTATGAAAGCACATATATCAGTCAAACTATTTATTCGGTAAATTATATAAATAATAATCAAGTACCATTGGAATATTATTTGGGTGTGTTAAACTCACGATTAATTTACTACTATTATTTGAAAAAATACGGTGAAAACGAATGGAAATCTCATCCGTATTTAACAAAAGATATCGTTTTTTCGTTACCAATAAAACAAGTTAATGATGAAAATAAAGATATAGCGTTTCAAATTGCTGATAAAGTAAAAATGATTCAATCTGAATATACAAGAAAGCTTGATATTGATATTGAAAAATTAGTGTTTACACTTTACGACATTGATAAAGAGGAAGTAAACATTATATGTGAAACGCTTAATTCGCTGCCAGATTTATCTGCAATTAATCATATGAAAACAAAGGATGGAGAGTTAGATGTTTAGATATATTGGGAACAAAACTAAATTGCTTCCAATGATAATTAATGAAATATCAGAAAATACAGAACCTAAAAGTACCGTGGTTGATCTTATGGCAGGAACAGGAAGTGTATCTGTCGCCTTGAGAACCAATGGATTCCATGTTATATCATCAGATATGATGACTTATTCTAAACATCATCTTGTTACTCAATTACTAATCAGTAAAGCACCTGATTTTTTAGGACTCAGTAATCACATTGCCATTAATAACACTTTAGGGTATGAAACTGTACTAGATAATTTAAACAATTTGACTCCTAAAGAAGGCTACTTCTTTCAAGAATTTTCTCCAGAAGGAACTCCAGCCAATGGAACACCTAGCAGGAAATACTTTACCTCAGAAAATGCAAAAAAAATAGACGCTATACGTGATACTATAAATCTTTGGATCAGCAAAGGATGGATAACAAATATAGAGGAATCTGTTTTAAAACATACTTTAATAATGGCGGTAAATGATGTTGCTAATATTTCAGGTACATATGGATATTTTCTTTCTTCATTTAATAAAAACTCATTAGAAAACCTTATATTAAAGCCAGTTTCATTTGTTACAGAAGGATCAACCGATAATGTGGTTCTTCAAGGATTTGCTGAAGATATTTCTCAAGATATTACAGCAGATTTATGTTATATCGATCCCCCCTACATGAAGCGGCAATACGCTGCCAATTACCACATTTTAGAAACCATTGCTAGAGGAGATTATCCTGAAGCTGTTGGAAAAAGTGGACTAAGAGATTGGTGGGATCAACATTCAAAATTCTGCACTAAAACGAGAATACGAGCATCTTTTGAAAGAATCTTCACAACTATGAAATGTGACGTTTTTTTAATCAGCTATAGTGAAGACGGTCTTTTGTCCATTGAAGAATTGATAGATTTTTTCTCAAAATTTGGCTCTGTTTCCTACAAAGTAATTGAATATTCAAGATTTAAAAGTAATAACAGTAGACTTTCAAAAGAATTAAACGAATACATTATTCGCTTAGAAAGGCATAAAGGAGTGTCATAATAACACTCCTTTATGCCTCATTTTTTATAATATGCTTTGTATGCAGTAGGTTCTAAAACAAAGTTATCGGTAACGCTTCCACGGACAACATAATAACGGATTGTTTTTGCTGAACTCGATACACCATAAAAACGATATATACAATATCTATCGCCTTTTTTCGCAGATATTTCAACTTCATTTGATGAAATATCAAAAGGTTTATTTTTCCCTCCGGTAGTAGTTTTTACTTCGATATACTTTTCAACATACTGTCCATTGGATAACTCATAAGATCGGATGTCGTATCCCAATCCGTCACCAATAGTTTTAGAAACACGTTCTATTTGTTTTGCTAAATCGCTCCTTCCTTCACCGATTAATCGTTTCTTCTCTATTTCCATAGTTAATTCTTCACCGATATCGCCAATATTCTTAAGATTTTTATGACGTCTTTCATAATCAACATCTTTAGAAATCTTTTTCTGAGAGCTGATTTTTTTTCTTGCTTTAGAAGCTGGCGGAGCGACTTCTTCTAAACAAACTTTATCATAATCCAACTTGATCGAAACGTCTTTGTTTGAATACTCTACAGCATCATCTGCTATTTCATAAAAATCTTCTGGCAAAGATATATTTCCAATATCTGTATCAGCTGCGGAACCAGATTTAAAAGGGCATATCTTATCGTTTTCAAACCTGATATACTGTTCATCAAAGAAAATAATCCCTTGCTTTTTACTCTTAAAGAATATTTCTTCAAGTCCAGCTCCTTTAGGCCATTCATCAGGAATATTTTCCGAATCCACATAGGTTGCGTAATACTTACATTTATCATTATCATCTCTTGTTTTGATGATTAAAATGTGAAGATTATCAATTATACTGGGATAACCTTTTTCAAACAAGTAAGCACCATTGCCTGATACTTTAGGCTCAGGAAAACCATTATCAGGATGCCACGCCGGGTGACGATACTTCATGTTTTGCCTGCTTATCCTATAATCCTTCCTTCCGGTTCTAGGTGCTAATTCGATAGAAGCACTACTGTTGCTACCAACTTCATTAGCGATGATTGTATACTTATATCTCGGTAACAACTGATCATTATCCCAAAACTCGTAAGTTTCAACTATATCATTTGCATCATTAAACATTTTTTCTAATTCTTCACGTGAATAACCTGCAGCTTGAATATAGGTTTGTCCGCCTCCTCCCGACGGTTTTTTGATTCCATACATATTAGTAAAGTCAGATTCTTGAATCTTATGATGCAGTATAGCTTCTATGTGTTCCATATTATTCCTCCTCTAAGAAATTAAATATTTCGTCATAAGACGATATATCTAATGCAGTCTTAATTGCTTTTAATTGTTCCATAGACACATGATGGTGCTCACCTTCAATTTTTACTAGGGTTTCTCTTGTTGTGTCACAACCTAATAATTGCATAGCTCTTGCAAGCTCAGCACCAGTAAAACCAGCTTCAAGCCTTAAACGTCTTATTTGTCGTCCAAGTCCAGATGTGCTTTTTATTTTTTGTGGCAATCTACGCACTCCTTTCTGTTCGGTTTTTATTATTGTATCACAAAACAAAATGGATTAGCGAACCGAATATAGTCCACTAATCCATTATTTTGTTTTTTGTAAGTTTGCACAAACTGACAGCTGGGTAATTGTTACTTTTGCGCATGAACCATGATATATCGGTTTTACATGGAATAATTATCATAAAAATAGTTTGTATGTAAATTATTATCTTGTGTTGCATTTAACTTCAAATCGCATCTTGTGTAATAATATACAAAACATTTGTAGGTTATTGATTATTTTGTTTATATGTGATATAATATTATTATCGAATATTATTGTACTTTTCTATTAATTCAAGTATAATCGTATAATTTCACTTTACTGTTTGAGAAAAGAACAAAATGACGAAAAATTCGATAATATTATTTGTAATTTATTGTTCAAAGAAGGTGTATTGTAATGGCAACAAAACCACTAGAACCGCATATGTGGAGTTTAGAAAATTTGTTTGACCCAAGTATCATTTACAGTGTTCCTGTTTATCAGAGACCTTATTCATGGGACAAAGATCAGGTATCTATTCTTCTTGAAGATTTAATAAAAGAATTCGAATCAGATAGTAGGAACGATGGATACTACACTGGCAATTTAATCGTATACGATAATAATGAGAATATTAATGGACTCATCTCAAAATATGATATTATAGATGGTCAACAAAGAATAACAACATTCGCACTTATCCTTCTTGCAATATATTGTTTAGCAAAGAAAAACAATATCGCAGATACCGACTTAACACTATCTAATATCAAGAAAGCTTTATGGAAATCTGAAAAACGAGATTTCAAAAAGGAATATCGTGCCGTAAATCTTAATAGTATCGAAAAAAAGTGCTTTGAAGATTTTTTTAATAGATGCTTTGATTCCCCACAAAATATTATCGATTATTGTCAATCGTATAAATGCAATTCAAAATTTGATGAGAGAATAATTAATAATTTCAATATTATTTTTTCATTTTTGAATAATCGAATATTAAAGGATTCAATTGACAATCTTTTGGATTTTGCCGATTTTTTATTGAAAAATGTTCAGTTCATTGTGATTACTGCAAGATGCAAAGAAAATAAGGTATTCTCGATGTTTGAATCGATTAACAGTAAGGGAAAACGCTTGGAAGAAATCGATTTGATAAAAACATATATCTTTTCGAGACTTGATGAATCATCTTATTCTAAATATCTGGATATATGGGGAGAATTAATAGTCAGAACTAAAGATAACCTATATGATTATATTTACACATACATTAAAGCGTATCTATCTTTTTACAGACAAAATATCTACATAGGAAATTTTAAAGCTTTATGCAAAAAAGAAATTCTAACATTTTTCAAAACATCAAATGAAGCAGAGGCCTTAAAAGCTCTTCTTGACGATCTTTATGATAAGGTAGATTATTATAATATGCTTTTCTCTGCTGAAAGCGCATTTAAACTTATAAACAAGAAGAAGTTCAGGTTCTTCTATAAAATATTCACCAATATATCATATAAGCATCCTAAGCCTTTATTCTTTAGAGCGTTAATTGAAAATCATGAAGGTAAATTATCTAATGATGATGTAACCACAATTGTTGTTGATGTTATCAGTTTTATGATAAAGTTCTTGACAATAAGCGATAGAGACAGTAAGGACGCTATTACTATGTTCTCTAATATTATGAATGATGTTTACGAAAACGGAGGAATCTCTAAAGATACAATCAGTTATTACATTGCAACTGAATTAATAACAAAAGACGTAACTCCTGAGAAATTAAAAAGGAACCTTGCTTCACTTGATGGATTTGAACAAAATAAAAATCTTTCAGTCGCTCTATTGGCTTTATAT
>CAKSPU010000008.1 GCA_934486875.1 uncultured Oscillospiraceae bacterium | reverse complement strand
CACCAAAACCGTTCCGTGTGGACGTATGCCCCATAGTTTAATTTAGAAATTGCAAATGGGAGGAAATAGGTGAAAGGTACGGAACAAAGCTAAAATATAGCAAAAGTAAAAGTATATTCTCTCTATATGTAAAAATGCAGGAAAGGGGTGAGGGTAGGGAAAGAGAGTGCAGAGGGAAAACCGTAGGAGAGGGGAAAGTCTGCATTTTTGTTGGGTTTATTTCTTTCCCCTCTCCTTAGGTTGTCCCTTTGCACACTCTTCAACAAACCCAAGCAAAATTATAAATCAACCCAAACACACCCCAACCAAATCAAACATAAACAGGCGAGACGGGAAACCCGTCCCCCTACAATAATATAATTAAGCCTGCCTTACTGATCCTTTCCCACAGCGTTTCTCATAGCACGTATCTCTTCCGCAGTAAGCTCTCTCCAGGCACCGGGCTTCAGCATACCCAGCTTAACGGGACCTATCGATGTTCTGCGGAGCCTTACCACTTCAAGACCCACAGTCTCGCACATACGGCGTATCTGCCTGTTTCTGCCCTCTCTTATGGTGATGCGCATAACGCTTCTTTCGGGACTGTCAAGCTCAACATTCACCGTTGCGGGGAGGGTCATTCTGCCGTCAAGCTCAACGCCCTCGGTGAGCCTTACCACCTGCTCATCGGTTATCTTTGAGTGAACTGTTACACGGTATGTCTTGCTGATGTGGCGGCTGGGGTGCATAATGTCGTTGGCGAAATTGCCGTCATTTGTGAAGAGAAGAAGTCCCTCGGAATTGCGGTCGAGCCTGCCCACGGGATATACTCTCTCCTCAACGCCGTCAAGAAGCTCTGTAACGCACTTTCTGTCCAGCTCGTCGGACATTGTGGTAACATATCCACGGGGCTTGTTGAGCATAATGTATATCTTCCTGCGCTTCCTGGAGTAGCGGACTCTTTCGCCGTCAACCATAATAACGTCACGGTCATTTGCCTTGTCACCGAGCTTTGCAACCTTGCCGTTTACCTTGACAAGCCCTTGGGAGATAAGCTCCTCAGCCTTTCTGCGGGAGCATATGCCGCTGTCGGATAAAATTTTCTGAAGTCTTATTTTTTCCATTTTTATCAAATCCTTTTATTTAAACAATATTTCTTTCAGTACGTCCGTTACACGGCTCACAAGAGGAGGTTCATAGCCGCTTCCGCCCTTTGAAGCAAGGTCATCGGCGGATATCAGCGGTATTTCGTCGATTATCCTGCCGCTGCATTTCACCGTGAGAGTACCCAGCCTTTCGCCCTTTCGCACAGGGGCATATATCCGCTGGGGAACGACCGCAGTGTATGTCACCTCTGGGACGGTGCCGTTTATTTCTGGCAGTGTCACATTCCTCTCCGTCACAAGAGTGATGCTGTCGGAATTTCCGCCAACAGCCGCCGCCGTGTATTGCTTTTCGCCCATATCGGTGCATTCCGTAACGCTGAAGCCGTAGTCAAGGAGCTTTGCGTGATCGTTCCAGTCATCGGGGGCATTCAGGGTAACGCACACAAGGGTCACACCGTTTCGCTCCGCCGCAGAAACAAGGCACCGCCCCGCTTCATCGGTAAAGCCTGTCTTTACGCCGATGCAGCCCTCATAGCGGCTGAGAAGCTTGTTTGTGTTGGTGAGCCACCTGTCGAAGGGCGGGTCACCGAATGTAAGCTTCATACTTTTTGATGAGCATATTTCCCTGAACTCGGGGTTTTTTATGGCATATGCCGCAAGGAGACCCATATCCGCAGCTGTGGAGTAATGAGCGTCATCGTGAAGCCCCGAGGGGGTCACGAAATGGGTGGAGGTCATTCCCAGCTGTGATGCCTTTGCATTCATCATATCCGCAAATTTTTCCGCTGTGCCGCCCACCTTCACCGCCGCACAGTTGGCAGCGTCATTTCCCGAGGGCAGCAGCATTCCTATGCAGAGGTCACGCTTTGAAACAATGTCGCCATCTCTCAGCCCCATTGAAGAGCCCTCCACCTTTATCGCCTCGCTGTCGGCGGTAAATTCCGTGTCGAGATCGCCGCTTTCAAGGGTCAGTACAGTGGTCATAATTTTGGTGGTGCTCGCCATAGGGAGCTTTTGATCTTCGCACTTTCCCCATATGACCTTTCCCGTGGAAGCCTCCATAAGCACAGCCGCCTTTGCGGAAATATCGCCTGCCTGCGGCTTTATATCCGTGCTGCCGATACCGGCGGCGCAGGATATCATAACAGCCGCCGCCGAAAGCATTGCACACAGCCTTTTCATACTCATTCCCCCGTAGCATTTTTATGATTACATATCGCAGATATATAAGCTTATGCGCAGGGGAGGGGAAAAATTCGGTCAGTCCTTGAAATCGAAGTTGATATCGTCGGTCATGCCGCTCTCCACCATTTCCTCGGGGAGCTCGATATCATCGGTGTCACGGCTGTCGGGGATATCGGCAGTCTTAGTGCTGTCAGAGCTTTCGGGCTTGTCCTTTTTGAAAAGTCCCGCAACCTTGTTGAACACCTCGGGGACCATATTAACGATAGCGGAGGAGGTGGAAACGTCAAGATTCATCTGCATAAGCTGAACATCGCCGTTTGAGATAACCAGGAAGCCCAGGGGGGTAACGGTAACTCCCGCACCGCTTGCTCCGCCGAAAAGCTCCTTGTCGGTCTTGCCGGGCAGGTCTGAGCCGCCCCCCGCAAATCCGTAGGATACCTTTGAAACGGGGATAATGGTAACGCCGCCGTCTATCTTTACAGGTGTTCCCATAATGGTGTTTGCGTCAGCCATTTCGTGTATTTTGTCCATTGAGGCGGTAATGAGTTCTTTTGTCTTTGTGTCCATTATTATTTATCCTTTCCTAAAAGCTCCATAACAGGAGAGTATTTTTCCTTGTCCTTCATATATCCGAAAAGCACTGCAAAAATTGCATTCACAAGGCTTGCAGGTCTCAGATGCAGCTTGCATTCGCCGTCAAAGCGGCTCTTGTCCGAGGGGGTGTTGTAAAGGCAGCTTATGTTCACCGATTTTACGGACATTGCCGCAAACTGTCGGATAAACGATATCGTGTTGTACACCGCAGAGCCTACCGTGCCGTAGAAAACAGCAGCCTTTGCGGCATCTTCATCGGCAGCGGTGCAGTCTATTATCACATCGTCGATCCTGAGCTTGCCGCCGAAGCGTTTCAGTGGCTCGCCTATAAGCTCCATAAGCAGGGATACCGAGTTTTTCTTTTCGGAAAGCTCATCGAGCTTGTCGTTTATCCTGTCCAACAGAGGGGGCTTGTCCGATTTTTGCTTTGGCGGGCGCTCCTTTTTTTCTGCTGCGGGGATATCATCATCGGCAGGAGCGGCTTTTGTGTCCGATGTATCGGTGGTCGCTTCCGCCGTGTCGGTCTGCTCCTTTTCCGCCGTGTCATCGTTTGGTATCGTGGGATATTCCTTATTTTTCTTATGTTTCTTTTTCACCTTTTTTGGCGGCTTTTCCTTTCGTGGATATATGCTCAGGAAAAGATATCTCACCTTGATATCAAGCTTTCCGCCGTAAAATCTGATATACGCTTCAACGGGGATATTGAGGGTCAGCAGAATAAGAAATATAATGACTGCAATTATGATAAGTACGGTCATTTACGCATCTCCGTCCTCTTCGGCAGGGATATCGGTGAGCAGAGTGTCGAAATCCTCCCTGACGTGACCGGGGAGGGGCGGGAGATCGTCAATGCTCTCGAGACCGAAGCAGCGCAGGAAAACGGGGGTCGTCCTGTATGCGATAGGTCTTCCGGGAACGTCAAGTCTCCCTGCTTCTTCAAGGAGATTTTTCTCAACAAGTGAGTTAACCACGCTTGAACTGTCTATCCCTCTGATATGCTCCACAAAGCTTTTGGTGACAGGCTGATTGTAGGCGATTATGGTAAGCACCTCCATAGCCGCAGGGGACAGGGGAGCGTTTTTCCTGTTCTCCGCCGCCGCCTTTACGCAGTCATAATATTCCGTCCGCACGGCAAGCTGATAGCTTCCGCCGAGACGGAGCACCGTAAGGGAGCTTTTGTTCTCGGTGTATGCGTCATTCAGCACATCTGCCAGCTGAGACAGTGCGCCCTTTTCAGCGCCTATGGCGGCTGAGAGCCTTTCGGGCTCAACAGGGTCTCCGCAGGCAAAAAGCACCGCTTCCATTGCCGCAGCCTTATCCGTCAGCTTCATCTGTGCTGTCGCTCCTTTCCTCCGTTTCCCACTCGGAAACCGCATTTTCGTTTATATCAATGTCCGAAGCCGTGTTGAATGTGACCTCGGTGTTATCGTCATTTAAAAGTATTCGTCCCGTTTTGGTAAGCTCCAGCACCGCAAGGAATGCCGCAACTCTTTCCGAACGGTCGGTCATTCCCGAAAAAATGCCATCAAGGGAGCATTTTCCCTCCTTGTAAAGCATTTTCAGCACCGTGACTATCTTTGAGGAAACGGAAACAAATTTCTTTGAAACCAGCTTTGAAAAAGCCGAGGGTGCAAGCTCTGGGGGCTTTTTGTCCTTTTTTATCTCCATTCCCCTGTATGCCTTCAAAAGCTCCTCGGGGTCGTGATGACGGCTGTAGGTGCTGTCTGTTTCTATTTTCATAGGCTTTCTGACGCTGTATGCATCGCCGAGATATTTCTCCCTCATAAGCACAGCCGCCGCCTTGCAGAGAGAATATTCGATAAGCCTGCCCTCCAGCTCCTTTTTCAGCGTTTCTGCCTCTTCCTTTCGGGGCAGGAGGGAAACGGTCTTGATGTAAATGAGCCTTGCCGCCATTTCAAGAAATTCCCCCGCAATTTCCATATCCTGCTCCGCCATATCGGAAATATATGCAAGATACTGCTCCACAAGGGTCATAATGGGGATATCGTTGATGTTCAGCTTGTGCTTTGAGATAAGGTGGAGAAGCAGGTCGAGGGGACCCTCGAAAACTTCCAGCCTGAATGATAATTCGCTCATATTATGCCGCCTGCGATAAGAAGCGTCATTATTTTGTCCACCCAGCCTGTAAGGGAGAGCATAACGTCGATCACCTTGTCCTGCAAAAAGCTGAGAGGAGTGTCAAGGAGACCCGAATACACAAGGATTATCAGCGCAATGAAGATGAAATTTTCATACTTCATAATGGTGAAGTACCATTTTTCGGGAAGAATGGCGTTGAATATCTTTGAGCCGTCAAGAGGCGGTATGGGCAGAAAATTGAACACAGCCAGGGATATGTTTATAAGGGTGATGTACACAAATACCGTTGCAAGCATATCAAGGGTGCTGCTGTCCTTTGCAAAGCTTAAAAACGCAAGGACCTTGTAAACTATCATTGACAGAAACGCCATAATGAAGTTAGATGCGGGGCCTGCAAGAGAGGTGAGCACCATTCCCTTTTTGGGATTCTTGAAGTTTCTTGGGTCAACGCTTACGGGCTTGCCCCAGCCGAAGCCCACAAGAATCATCATAAGCGAGCCCCACAGTGTCAGGTGGGCAAAGGGGTTCAGGGTGATGCGTCCCTGCTTTCTTCCCGTGTCATCGCCCATTTTCTCAGCGACCCAGGCGTGGGCGCACTCGTGGACGGGTACGGCGGTGAAGAGCACAAGGGCTTTTATAAGATAATCGAGTATTGTTTCGTTCATAAAACACCTCAGAAAATAATTATACAGTTTAATTATACATTATTTATCCGGAAATTACAAGTGGGTTTTGAAAAATGTTCTCATAAATGAGAAGAAAATAACAGTGGACTTTTTACACTTTGTTAATATGATGTTAGCTGTCAGCACACCATTTGGTGTTTGATACAGTGTATAATGTATTAAAGATGTGGTCTGCGGAGGGATTTGAAAATGAGTAAAAACGATGTAAAAGCGGAAAACGACAATTTGACTGAGTTTGACAGCGTTTTGGAGGAATACTACAGTCAGGAGCACCCCGAAGAAGAAACGGAAGCGGAATATGAGACCGAGGAAAATGAAAACGAAGAAATAAGCAACAGCTTTTTATCATCGGGGTCAAATGTTCAGGGAGTTGCAAGGCTGAATCTGATAGTTCCCCTTGTGATAGGCATAATTTTAATAATTACTGGGATCGGACAAATCGAAAATTCGGGAACGATAGCCGCTTTGCTCATCTGTCTGGGACTTATCGTCATCGCAGTGGGACTTAGCTCATACTATAAGCTGAAAGCCTTTGGCGAAATGGCTGAAACGACAAAGGTCTGTGCATATTATCTCGAAAAAGTGTCCGCTCAGCTTGATGAGCTGTCGAAAAAGGACGGCAAGTAAATAATTTTATCGGCAGATGCGCAAATGTATCTGCCGATTTTTTGTCTCACAGGACAAATGATTTGAAATATGCCCGCAAAAATACTTGCAAAATCACAAAATATATGGTATAATAACAAAGTATTGTTGCCTGCTGAAAAAATGCGGCGGAAAAATCAAGAGAAAAGAGGAAATCATATGGATCACGATATGGTCAGATACCTTGCAAAGCTTGCCAAGCTGAACTTTACTGATGAAGAGCTTGAACAGGCTGTAAGCGATATGACAAGCATCATCGAAATTATGGATACCATCAAGGAAATAGACATCACCTACGATCCCCTCAAGGATAACCACAACGTATATCTTAAGGATCTCAGAAAGGACGAGGCAAAGCCCTCTCTCCCCACCGAAAAGCTTTTGCAGAACGCTGTTCAGAGCGAAAACTGCTTTGTTGTTCCCAAGGTCGTTGAATAAAAAATAAGGAGTTGTATTTATGGACATTACTTCCCTTACCATAAAGGAAATGCGCAGTAAGCTCGACAGCAGGGAAATTTCCTCCCCCGAGCTCACCAAGGCGTATATCGACAGGATAAAGGCTGTTGACGGCAGCGTTGAGAGCTACATCACCGTCACTGAAGAGGGCGCTATGGCTGCTGCCGAGGCTGCTCAGAAGAAGATCAATGCGGGTGAGGCTTCCCCTCTCTGCGGCATACCCCTTGCTGTCAAGGATAACATCTGCACAGACGGCGTTAAGACCACCTGCGCTTCAAAGATGCTGGAAAACTTCATTCCTCCCTATAACGCTACCGTTATGGAGAAGCTGGAAGCCGAAAATATAGTGATGCTCGGAAAGACCTCTATGGACGAGTTCGCTATGGGCGGCTCAACACAGACCTCCGCTTTCAGAAAGACCAAGAACCCTTATGATACATCAAGAGTTCCCGGCGGTTCCTCGGGCGGCTCCGCTGCCGCTGTGGGCGCTGATCTCTGTGCTGCGGCTCTGGGCTCCGATACAGGCGGATCTATCCGTCAGCCCTCATCTTTCTGCGGCGTTACAGGCTTAAAGCCCACCTACGGAAGAGTTTCCCGTTACGGTCTCGTGGCTTTTGCAAGCTCCCTTGACCAGATAGGTCCTATCGCAAGAAGCGCCGAGGACTGCGGAATTATCCTCAACACCATTGCAGGCTATGACCCCCACGACGGCACTGTTTCCAAGAACCCCGTTGATGACTATACTTCAAAGATAGGTATGGATATGAAGGGTGTAAAGATCGCAATTCCCGCTGAGTTCTATGCAGAGGGCATCGACGATGTTGTTAAAAAGACAGTTCTTGCCGCTGCTGACAAGTACAGGGCAATGGGCGCAGAGCTTGTTGAATGCTCAATGCCCTCTCTTAAATATGCAGTTGCCGCATATTACCTCATTTCCTCCGCAGAAGCTTCCTCCAACCTTTCCCGTTACGACGGCATAAAGTACGGTCACAGAAGCGACATCACAGGAAATTACAACGAGCTCATCACCGCTTCAAGAAGCGAGGGCTTCGGCGACGAGGTAAAGAGACGTATCCTCCTCGGAAACTACGCTCTCTGCTCCGGCTACTATGACGCATACTACGGCAAAGCTATGGCATTAAAGCAGAAGATACGTGAGGAATACAGCGAGATCTTCGGCAAGTGCGATATGATCCTCACTCCCACAGCTCCCACAGTAGCTTACGGCGTAAATGAGAACATCAGCGATCCCAAGAAGATGTATCAGGCAGATATCTGCACAGTTACCGTAAACATCGCTTCTCTCCCCGCAATTTCCACCACCTGCGGATATGACGAAAAGGGTATGCCTATCGGAATGTCCCTTATCGGCAGAATGTGGGACGAGGCTTCCATTATCGGTGCCGCAGACGCATTTGAAAAGAACTTTGACCGCATTGCGGCAAAAATATGATCAGAAAGGGTGAATGAAGCAATGTCAGTATCAGATTACATTCCCGTTATCGGTCTTGAAATACATTCGGAGCTGCTCACCAATTCCAAGGTGTTCTGCACCTGCTCCGCTGAATTCGGCGGTGAAAGAAACACCCGCTGCTGTCCTGTTTGCTCGGGTATGCCCGGAACTCTTCCCGTTATCAATCAGACCGCCGTTGAGTATGCGGTAAAGGCAGGCTATGCCCTTAACTGCGACATCAACAAGTTCTCAGTTTTCGACAGAAAGAACTATTTCTATCCCGACCTTCCCAAGGCATATCAGATATCCCAGATGCCACTTCCCCTCTGCATCAACGGAAACGTGCCCATTGAGTACGAGGAGAACGGCGAGAAGAAGCAGAAAACTATCCGCATCAACCGTATCCACCTTGAAGAGGACGCAGGAAAGCTTATCCACGATGACTTGAACGGCGTTTCCCTCTGCGACTACAACCGCTGCGGTGTGCCTCTTATCGAGATAGTTACCGAGCCCGATATGTCCTCTCCCGAGGAGGCAAGGACTCTCGTTGAGACTATTGCACTTCTTCTCCAGTACACAGGCGTTTCCGACTGTAAAATGGAGCAGGGCTCTATCCGTGCGGACGTTAACGTGTCCCTTATGAAGAAGGGCGACACCGAGTTCGGTACAAGAGCCGAGATAAAGAACGTAAACTCCCTTAAGTCCATTTACCGCACCATTGAGTTCGAGATAAAGCGCCAGGCACAGATACTCGACAGAGGCGGCAAGATAGTTCAGGAGACAAGACGTTTCGACGCTAACCGTGGCGAGACCAAGTCTATGAGAACCAAGGAAGACGCTCACGATTACAAATATTTCCCCGATCCCGATATCTTACAGGTAAACTTCTATGACGAGGATCTTGAAAGGATCAGGAACTCTCTCCCCGAAATGCCCAAGGACAGACTTGCAAAGTACATCGGCTTCGGCATTCCCGAAAAGGAAGCAAGAGTTATCGTCAACACCAAGAAGATATCCGACCTCTTTGAGGAAGCTTTTAAGAGCTACAACAATCCCAAGTCTCTCGTAAACTTCATCAACGGTGAAATTATGAGACGTATGAACCTGGGCGAGATCGACATTGACAAGCCTATGTTCACAGCTGCTGAGGTTGCAAAGCTTGTTGAGATGTCCGACACCGACAAGGTGACAAAGAACGATGCCAAGGAGATCTTCCGTGAAATGGCTGAAAATGGCGGCGATCCCGAGGATATCGCAAAGCGTGAGGGTATGCTCATCGTAAGCGACACGGGCAAGGTGCTCGAAGTTATCGAAAAGGTGCTTGCTGCCAACGAAAAGGCTGTTGATCAGTACAAGAGCGGCGATGTCAAGGTATTCGGCTTCCTTATGGGACAGTGCAACAAGGAGCTGAGAGGTGCCGCAACACCTAAGGTAGTAAAGGAAGAGCTTGAAAAGAAGCTTAAGTCTTTATAATCAAAAGCATAAAAAAATGGCTCCGTTCCCAAAAAAGGGAACGGAGCTTATTGTATAGATGCCCCCGTCAAATGGCGGGGGCACTTCTGATATTATTTGTCATTTTTAAGGCTGCTGCCCATAATATCCGAAACATCGGTGATGGTAACGAATGCCTTTGGGTCGTGTTTTGCCACGATAGCCTTGAGCTTTCCTATCTGGAAACGGTTCACAACAAAGTAGATGATAGTCTGCTCATTTCCCTTGTAATAGCCGTGGGAGCGGATATGGGTGATGCCGTGACCAAAGGTCTCGGAAAGATCCTCGCTTATCTCGTCCTTTTTGCTTGTGATTATCATAGCGGACTTTGCCTTGTCGAAGCCCTCAACAATGAAGTCAACGGTCTTGATGGCTGCGCAATAGGTGATTATGGAGTAAAGAGGAAGTATGAAATCACCGAGAATGATTCCCGCAGCGACGTAAAGCACGGCATTGTATATCATAACGAAGTTGCCCACGGTAAGACCAAGGCGCTTTGCAAAGATGACCGCCATAACTTCGATGCCGTCGATAGCACCGCCGAAGCGAATGGTAAGACCGCTGCCCACACCTGAGATAAGTCCGCCGAAAATGGCACAGAGAAGCAGGTCATTTTTCGTGATAGGTGAGCCTGCGCTCAGGTCGAAGCCGCAGAGATATGTAAGTACATAGGAGGCAGCCGAATAAATTATGACCGCAAAAATGGAATACACCGTAAAGTGCATACCCTGCATTTTCGTTCCGAAAATAAACAGGGGAACGTTTAAAATTATGAGGAATACCGACATAGGAACAGCGGGTATCAGCCAGCTGAACAGCATTGATGTTCCCGAAATTCCGCTGTCGTAAAGATGAACAGGGGCAAGGAACAGGTTTACGCCCACTGCGTTGATGATGCCCGCAATAAAGAGCATCAGGAAATTCATCGGCTTAAATTCGCTGAAAAAATCGCTTTTTTTCATTAATGTGCTCGCTCCTTCTTTTTGTTGTTATTAGTATTATATACTCTATAATAATAGTATAATATTTTTACGAAAATCTGTCAACGCCTGAAAAGATAAACAAAAATATTTTGTCGGAACTTACTAATTTTTTGATTATCGCAGAAATCCATATGTGCAAGGCTATGATTTTGCGGGAAATGGCTTGAAAAGGATATTTCTTGTGGTATAATTAAAAGGATAGAGTATGCATACAAGTCTATTATAAAAATTTAATATGGTAAACGGTGCCTCGGCGGATGTGCTGTTATATATAGCTGTTCGGTCCGAGGGTAAAAGGGAAGCAGGTGCAAGACCTGCACGATCTCGTCACTGTGAAAAGGGAATGAACGGGCATAGCCTTGATAAAAGGCAGTCACTGATCTTTTGGTCGGGAAGACGCTCCGTGAGTGATGATCTTTAAGTCAGGAAACCTGCCGTTTATCTGTACAGGGAATATGCTTTTTGCGTATATTCCAAGATCACGAGGTATTGATCGTACAATTTTCGGACACCGCTCACAGGCGGGGTCTTGTTTACTGTACCCTCTTTACGAAAGTAAGAGGGATTTTTTAATCAATGTCAATGCCTCCGAAAATGGAGGAAAATTTTATGAAGAACTTAAAGCTTATCCTTGCAGCAATGACTGCACTCTGCATTATGACAGCCTGCGGCGGTAATACCGACAGCACTGCCGACACATCTGCTGAGACCGCTTCCGAAACCGTTCAGGCTGAGGACACTCAGGCAGACGCTTCTGAGGAAACATCTGCCGAAGAGGTTGCAGAGGAAAATTCATCTTCTGAAGAAGACTCATCTTCCGAGGAAAACTCATCTTCCGAAGAAGATGCCGAGGACGAGGAGAACTACAACACAGGCGATGCTTCCCTCGACAATATCAGAAATCAGGACGAGATCGGCGAGAATGAGCTTCTCGCAGTAAGCTTCGGCACAAGCTTCAATGACAGCCGCCGTCTTACTATCGGCGCTATCGAGAATGACCTGGAGACTGCATTTCCCGATTATTCCGTAAGAAGAGGCTTTACCGCAAACATCGTTATCGACCACGTTCAGAGACGTGATGGCATTCTCATCGACGACCTTAACGCCGCTCTCCGGCGTGCTGCTGACAACGGCGTAAAGAACCTCGTTATCCAGCCCACACACCTTATGAACGGTCTTGAATATGATGAGATCGTTGATACTGCTGCAAATTACTCCGATGCATTTGACAAGGTAGTATTCGGCGCACCTCTTCTCACAAGCGATGATGACTTTGACCGTGTAGCAAAGGCTATCACCGACTGGACATCTGAGTATGATGACGGCGAGACCGCTATCTGCTTTATGGGTCACGGCACAGAGGCTGACTCCAACTCCGTATACTCCAAAATGCAGGATACTCTCACAGATATGGGCTTTGCAAACTACTATGTAGGTACTGTTGAAGCTTCCCCCAGCCTTGACGATGTTCTCGCAAAGGTAAAGGAGGGCAATTACAAGAGAGTTGTTCTTGAGCCCCTTATGGTAGTTGCAGGCGACCACGCCAACAACGATATGGCAGGCGACGAGGACGGCTCCTGGAAGACTGCATTTGAAAACGAAGGCTATGAGGTGGTATGCCTGCTGAGAGGTCTCGGTGAGAACGAGGCTATCAGACAGATCTATGTTGACCACGCTCAGGCTGCAATAGATTCCCTCAATTCATAATCAGCAAATTATAGTTCAGGCACGCCTCTCTCCGTGTTGTCACGGGGGGAGACTGTTTGTATTTATATCTCATCATTCAAAGGAGACCGTGAAATGAAAAATAAAGCTTCATTGTCAATAATTCTTGCATCGTTTATCCTCCTTGCAGGCTGCGGACAGACTGCCGATACAAATACTGCGTCCGATACATCGTCATCTTCGGAAGCTGTTTCCGAGACTGCTGCCGAAACCGTTTCCGAAAGTGAAAATGCCGTTGCGGACGGTGCCGAGACCATTCCCGACAGCCTTGTTATCCCCGAGGATATGACCCCCGTTTATGCTGACAGCTTAAATGACGGCGAATACAGCATCACGGTGGATTCAAGCTCATCAATGTTCACCGTCACCGACTGCACACTTACCGTAGCCGACGGAAAAATGACTGCACGAATGACAATGGGCGGCACGGGATATCTTTATGTTTTTATGGGCAAGGGCGAAAATGCCACGGAGGACGGCTATATCCCCTTTGAGGAAAACCCCGACGGAACACATTCCTTTACCGTTCCCGTCCAGGGTCTGGATATGGGCATTGACTGCGCCGCATTCAGCAAGAAAAAGGAAAAGTGGTATGACCGCACCCTGCTTTTCCGTGCCGACTCCCTCCCTGCGGAAGCTTTTGCCGAGGGCGTATTCAACACAGCGGAGAGCCTTGGACTTGCCGACGGCGTTTACACCGCAGAGGTCACTCTGAACGGCGGTTCGGGCAGAGCAAGCATTACATCGCCCGCAAAAATAACCGTGGAAAACGGCACAGCTATGGCTGAGATCGAGTGGAGCAGCTCCAAGTATGACAATATGACCGTTGGCGGCGAGAAATATTCTCCCGTGAACACCGAGGGCAATTCTGTTTTTGTGATCCCCGTAACAGGCTTTGACTGCAAAATGCCCGTATCGGCAACAACAACGGCAATGAGCACCCCTCACGACATAGAGTACACACTTTTCTTTGACTCTTCCACCCTTACCGCAGAATGAGGAAAGCGTATATTTTTCTGTACCCGGTACTGTGCCTTGCGGCTCTCACGGCTTGCGGAGATACAGCTGACAGCGGGGCATTTGATCTTGAAAACACCCCCTCGGAGCGAATGGAGCTTTTGTATGCGGATCAGTTTTCCGTTGACCGCTATGAAAACGGCATATCCCTTGTGACGGTGGGTGACGGGGAAAAATATCTTCTTGTGCCCGAGAATGAAACGGTGGAGACATCGGGGGACATTACCGTTATAAACACCCCCGTTGACAACATTTACCTTGCTGCGTCATCTGCAATGGATCTGTTTTTCGGCATCGGCGCAGAGGACGGGATATTTGCTTCATCTACCCTTGAACGTGACTGGTCGCTGCCTTATGTAAAGCAGGCGATGTCCGATGAGGATATCCTATATGCGGGAAAATATTCCGCCCCCGATTACGAGCTTATCCTCTCCGAGGGCTGTGATATTGCCATAGAATCAACTATGATATATCACAAGCCCGAGGTCAAGGAGCAGCTTGAACGCTTCGGCATACCTGTTTTTGTGGAGCGGTCAAGCTATGAGTCACACCCTCTGGGACGGCTCGAATGGATAAAGCTCTACGGGCTTATGACGGGAAAAGAGGAGGAAGCCGAGAAGCTTTTTTCGGAGCAGTCAGAGCTTTTGCAAAGCATTTCCCAAAGCGATACGGGCAGAACGGCAGCATTTTTCTACATCTCCCAGAAGGGCAGCGCAGTTGTCCGAAAGCCGGGAGACTATGTTTCAAAGATGATAGGGCTTGCAGGCGGTGAGTATATTTTCACCGATGATGACCTGAACACTGAGGAAAATGCACAGTCCACAGCGGATATGCAGTTTGAAGCCTTTTACGCAGCCGCAAAGGACGCAGATGTGCTCATTTACAGCAGTACGATCGACGGCGGAGTTGAGGACATTTCCGCACTCCTTGAAAAAAACAGCCTTTTTGCGGATTTTAAGGCAGTCCGGTCGGGAGATGTGTGGTGTACGGACAAAAATATGTTCCAGCAGACCACTGCGGCGGCGGAGATCATATCCGACCTGAATCTTATCTTCACAGGCAGCAGCGGAGACGAAACGGAGTTCTTTTACAGACTTAAATGAGAATGGGGGAAAGTATGGTGAAAACAGGCTCAAAGCGCTATGTGACAGGCTTTGTTATCCTGCTTGTCCTGCTGGCGGGCTTTTCGGCGGCAGGGCTTTTTTCGGGCAGCGTCAGCTTTTCGCCCGAAACGGTCATAGGCATTCTTTCGGGCTCGGAAAAGGGCACGACCGCCGCAAATATCATACTTTCCATACGTCTCCCACGTATCCTTGCGGCAATTATTCTGGGCGGCGGACTTGCTGTTTCGGGATATCTTTTGCAGACCTATTTTGCAAACCCCATTGCAGGACCTTTCGTCCTCGGTATATCCTCCGGGGCAAAGCTTGCGGTGGCAATGGTAATGATACTTTTCCTGCAAAGGGGGATATATCTTTCCTCTGCCGCACTTATCGCTGCGGCATTTGCAGGCTCGATGCTGTCAATGGGCTTTATTATCGCCGTGTCATCACGGATAAAGCGGAGCTCTATGCTTATCGTCAGCGGCGTTATGATAGGATATATCTGTTCGGGCATCACAGACCTTGCGGTGGCTTTTGCGGACGATTCAAATATCGTTAATCTCCACAGCTGGTCAATGGGCAGCTTTTCGGGCATCGACGGGGACGATGTAGGGGCATTCACCCCGGTTATCCTCCTGTCATTCATTGCGGCATTCCTTATGTCAAAGCAGATAAATGCATACCGTCTGGGCGAGGTGTATGCCCGAAGCTCGGGGGTGAACGTAAAGGCGTTCAGGCTTGGGCTTATCCTTGTTTCAAGCCTCCTTTCGGCGGCGGTAACGGCATTTGCGGGGCCAGTTTCATTTGTGGGCATCGCAGTGCCTCACCTGATAAAAAAGCTTTTCGGCACCGCTGACCCGAGAATAATAATTCCCGCATCGTTTCTTGGCGGAGGGGTGTTCTGCCTGATGTGCGACCTGCCCGCAAGGGTGCTTTTTGCCCCCACGGAACTGAGCATAAGCTCGGTAACGGCGCTTGTGGGAGCACCCGTGGTCATAATGATAATGGCGGGGCGGCATAATTCTGCTCATCAATAAAGCTATGAAAGGAACGGGAATATGCGGGAAAACGGACTTACAGCCGCAGACCTTGCGGTGGGTTACGGCAGGAATATTCTTATAAGCGGCATTGACATAAGCATTGAAAAGGGTCGTATCATTACCCTTATCGGTCCCAACGGCGCAGGCAAATCCACAATACTCAAAAGCATTTCCCGACAGATATCTCTCCTGGGGGGAGCGGTGTATATCGGTGAAAAGGAGCTTCGGGAGTTTGACGGCATAAGCCTTGCAAAAAAAATGTCACTGATGATGACAGCCCGTGTTGATGCCGAGCTTATGACCTGCGAGCAGGCAGTTTCGGCAGGCAGATATCCCTACACGGGGCGGCTGGGCATACTTTCACCCGAGGACAAGGGTGCTGTGCGTGAGGCAATGGAGCTTACCGATGTGCTCCCCATCGGGGACAGGTACATTTCACAGATAAGCGACGGTCAGCGGCAGAGGGTAATGCTTGCAAGGGCGATATGCCAGGAGCCTGAGATACTTGTTCTTGACGAGCCTACATCATTTCTCGACATACGCCACAAGCTGAAGCTCCTTGATATCCTCCGCAGGCTTGTCCGTGAAAAGAACATCGGCGTTATAATGTCGATGCACGAGCTTGATATGGCTGAGCGCATTTCCGATTATGTAATATGCGTGGGCGAAAATGGCATTGCCGGCATTGCCGCACAGGGCAGTCCCGAGGAGATATTCACAAAGGAGCGCATAACCGCCCTTTACGGCATTGACAAGGGCAGCTTTGAGGAACGCTTCTGCACCGCCGAGCTTTCTGCGCCTGAGGGAGAGCCGAAAGTATTCGTCATAGCGGGAAACGGCAGCGGCACGGAAGCTTTCCGCAGGCTGCAAAGGCTTGACACTCCGTTTATAACAGGCATTATCCACGAAAATGATCTTGATTTCCCCGCTGCCGCTGCTCTTGCCGCAAGGGTAATATCCGAAAAGTCCTTTGAAGCGATATCACGGGAGCGGGAGCAGGAGGCTGTAAGGCTCATTGACAGCTGCGAAAGGGTAATATGTCCCCTTGACAGCTTCGGTGCGATGAATGAAGCCAACAGGAGACTTAAAGAATATGCGGAGCGGACGGGAAAGCTCAGCAAATAAATTGTTGCAAACAAATAACATATATGATATAATTCCCTTAAAGACAAAAATTAAGGGGTGTGACATTATGAAAAAAGCAGCGATTTTCGGACTTGCAATGATGCTTTTATGCGGCTGTGCAGATGTGCGGCAGGCAGACGGCACAGAAACGGTGCCGACGGCTGAGACATCGGCAGAGATTCCGACCGCCGCCGAACATTCTCCCGAGGACGATTATAACTATGTCATCGAAAACGGCGAGGTGCGTATAAGAAAATATCTTGGCAATGAAAAGGAGATCATTATTCCCGACAGGCTGGAGGGCTGCCCCGTTACCATTGTGAACAGCACTGCTTTCGGATATAGCGTTACCTCGCTCACATTCCCGGAAACGATAACAAAGTTCACCGCTTTCAGGAGCCTTGATAAGCTGCGTGAGGTGAATATTTCCGAGGGTGGAAAATACAAGTCTGTCGACGGAACAGTTTATACGGCTGACGGCAGCGAGCTTGTTTTTCTCCCGCCCTATGCCTGCGAGGGTGTTTTTACAGTTCCCGAGGGAGTTGTTAAAATAGCCGATAATGCCTGCTATGGCAGCAGAGCCGCAAAGATCATACTGCCGCAGTCTCTGCGTGAAATAGGTGAATTTGCATTTGCCTATTCGGATATTTCGGAGGTCAAATTAAACGAGGGGCTTGAAGCTATCGGCGCAAATGCCTTTGCAAATATTTCGGGCAAGGGCATTTCCGAGCTGTATCTCCCCGACAGCGTTATATCGGCAGGTGCGGGCTTTGTAAATGCAGATGTTCGGGTGAATGCAAAGGCGGAAACGGAGGGACTTTCCTGCCTTGAAAGCCTTGACGATGTTTATTACAGGGACGCTACCGAGGTTCAGCAGATAATGCGCAGGGGAATAAAAGCAGTGAACAGCAAGGCTTACGATGAAAGCCGTGTGATATTTACGGATATTGACGGGGACGATTTCCCCGAAATGTTTTATTACCCATATGGTAACAGCTATACCGTTGCATTTTACAAATATTCCGACAGCTCGGAGGAGTGGGAGGAAATCATTTCTTCGTACTGGGATATTGTTTATTATGCGGGAATTTACCGTGACATTGAGAGTGACAGCTGTTTTTGCCTTTACCTTTCCGAAAGCACCTATGAGAAATCGGAATATGCGCAAAAGGTAATGTGGGCGCCTGACGGGGAATATATGGAATTTGTCGGAGAAAGCGGATATTTTTATCCTGTGGGGTATTATTCGGACAACAAGGGATATGTTACATATTTTATGGCGGGAGACAGGTTTGAAACAAAGAGATACAGCGAAGAAGAAATAGCCGACGTAAAAATATGGAACGACTTTAAGGAGGTCGTTGACAGCACTCTTGACAATTGCGAGCTTATTCGGGAAATAAATTTTATAGATCAGCTGAAAAAGCTTGAAGAATATCCCGACCAAAGGGTGATATATGACGGCGATTTTTCGGATAAGTCCGAAACTGCAAAGGAATATGACCTGACCGAGCCTGAGAGAACGCCTGTGGGACAGATAGGCGAGAAAAAAATATACAATGACACTTTTGAGGTGTTTTTGAATAACGGGGAAATTTCCTATGAAAGCTTTGAGCTTCTTTCAAAGCTCCCCCACCTCACAGCTGTGCATATTTACAGCAGCGGAACTGTCGATCTTTCGGGAATAGAGCTGCTTTCGGGACTGAAAAAGCTTGACCTCAGTGCAACTGATTATAAGAATGCGGACAGGCTTGCAAAGCTTTCCGAGCTTGAATGGCTTGGGTTACCCGCTGTGCCCGATATAAGCTTTCTTGCGGATATGGACAGCGTGCGGGTGCTTTGTGTTGCAGACGCAGCTATGATGCCCGATGATTATTTTTCTCCAGCATATGATATGGACAGCCTTGAATATCTGATTGTAAGCTGCTGGGACGAAAATATGACCGGGGGGCAGCAGGCTGATTTTAAAGCTCACCGTCCCGATGTTGAGCTGTGCTTTTACAAGGTCGGTTGACATAAAATGTATAATGTGCTATAATCATAAACGAAAGTTTAACCGAAAGGACTTGCGAAAATGATAACCTACAGAAAAGCAAAGCCTGCTGATATACCTACTCTCATTGAGCTTCGTCTCGGATATATGCACGAGACCCACGAGGATCTTGAACAGTCCGTTTTCGATGAAATTGCCGATAAATCAAAGGGATATTTTCAGGAGCACTTGAACCGTGACTGCGTTGTGTACCTCGCCGAGGAGGACGGAAAAACCGCAGGCTGCGTGTTCTTCCTGCTCATAAACAAGCCTGCCAGCCCCCTGTTCATCACGGGAAAAACGGGCACTCTTATGAATGTTTACACCCTCCCCGATTTTCGCAGACGGGGCATCGGTCAGCATCTTGTGAATATGGCGATAGAGGACGGAAAGGCGTGGGATCTTTCCTACATTGAGCTGCGTGCCACAAAGTGCGGCTATCCCCTTTACAAAAAGCTTAAATTTATCGAAGATAAATCTATCTATATGTCGATGAAGCTCAGCTTCACCGAAGAGTGAAAGGAGAAATTATCCGTGAAAGCATCATCTACAGCCTTCGGCGCAGCTGACATACTTCTTCCCCATAATACTGATATGAGCAAATGGGCAGTGGTTGCCTGCGACCAGTTCACCTCACAGCCCGAATACTGGGAGGACGCTGCAAGCATCGTGGGAGACGCACCCTCCGCATTAAAGCTCATTCTTCCCGAAGCATACCTTGAAAGCGATGATTCGGAAAAGCGCATCGGGGACATCAGAAAAGCTATGGACGATTATCTTGCAAAGGGCATTTTCAAGGAATACAAGGACTCTATGATATACATAGAGCGCACCGACAGCACAGGAAAGGTGCGCTGCGGTCTTGTGGGAATGATAGACCTTGAACAGTATGATTTCCGCAAGGGCAGCACCTCTCCCGTAAGAGCCACCGAAGCCACCGTTGCCGAGCGTATCCCTCCGAGACTTAAGGTCCGCAGGGGAGCGGCTCTGGAGCTCCCTCACATAATGATACTCATAGATGACCCCGAAAAGACTGTTATCGAAAAGATCGGCGATAAAAAAGACAGCCTTGAAAAGCTCTATGACTTCACCCTTATGAAAAACGGCGGCAGCATCAGGGGATATCTTGTCTCGGGCAATGATATCGACCTTTGCGGCAAGGCGCTTTCCGACCTTGGCAGCAGGGAGAATTTCGAGAAGAGATACGGCATAAAGGACGTTCCCGTTCTGCTTTACGCAATGGGCGACGGCAACCATTCACTCGCCACCGCAAAGGAATATTACGAAGAGTTAAAGCGTGAAAATCCCGATAAGGATATGTCAGCTCACCCTGCAAGATATGCTCTTGCGGAGATAGTTAACCTCCACAGCGACGCTCTCGAATTTGAGGCTATCCACAGGATACTCACCGACACCGACACAGATAAGCTCATTTCCGAAATGACCGCAGAGCTTGGTCTTACCGAGAATGTGACCGACGATATGCAGAGCTTTGAATGGGTGTGCGGCGGCGAGACAAAGACATACGGTATCTCAAAGCCCACCTCCAACCTTACCGTAGGCAGCGTTCAGAGCTTCCTTGACGGATATCTTAAAGCAAACAGCGGCAGGATAGACTACATTCACGGCGCAGATGTTGTAAAGCGTCTTGCGGCGGCTAAGGGCAGTGCAGGCATACTTCTCCCCGATATGGGCAAGGAGGAGCTTTTCCCCACAGTCATAAAGGACGGGGCACTTCCGAGAAAGACCTTCTCTATGGGTCACGCCGAGGATAAGAGATATTACGTTGAAGCAAGAAAAATAAAGTGATGTAATAAAAAATTGAATAAATAAGCAAAAAGGCAAAAGCATTTCGAGGTTAGGCGCAGGTGAAGTTTATTTCACCTGCGCCTACCGTTTTACGGTAGTATAATTTACCACTGGTTTTTATAACAGAATAAATGGTTGTCAGATAAAACCACCGTAAAGAGTATGATATTTTGAACATTTTATACTAATAACCAATTGTTCTATAGATAAAGCCGACAGATGAAATAAGCCCAGTCAAGGAAAGCGACCGCAGGCGGGCTTTGCGCCCGGCAAGAGAGCTTGACGACGAATGGGCTTATTTCAGCCGAGGATTTGTCTATAGGTTGATTGGTTATTAGTTTTACCTTGACAAAGTTTCCGCAGATATGGTATAATTAAACAAAATGGGATATTATCCGAAAAAGGCGGTGATGATGTGAAAAGAAAGACAGCTGCGGCGATCTGCGCCGCCTTTCTGCTCTGTTCCTGCGCAAAGGCTGAGGAGCAGGCTGTTACTTCTTTAACATCTGAGACCGTATCGCTTACGGAAACGGCAAGCATATCCGTGACGGAGACTGCCGATACCGTGACATCATCGGAAATATCCGGGATCGGCACATCGCCCGTTTCCGAAAGTGAGGAAACTGCTTCCGAAACGGAAAGCTCTCCCGAAAAGGAGAGTTCTCCCGAATCGGAGAATATCCCCTCGGATACCGAGACATCGGATCCCGAAACAGAGCAAAGCTCCGAGGTCATTACCGAGACCGAATATTCCGAGCTCCTGAGCACATCTGAGGACACGGAAGCCCCCGCTGTCACCGTTTCATCAAGCTCCGCCACCTCTGCTCAGACGGAAGCGTCAAAGGCTGAGGTGGTCGTCCCGAAGATAAAGACGGGCAGCTTCACAGGTGCAAAGACCGTTTCAAATGACATTGCCTGCGCCGACATCACCTCGGCGGATATGGGCGTTATCAGGGTCACATACTCGGGGGAATGCGGCAAGGTCAAGGTGCGTATAACCAAGGGCGAGGCTGTCTATGACTATGACCTTGACCCTGCGGGCACGGTATTCCCTCTCCAGTCGGGGAGCGGAACGTACAATATAAAGGTGCTTGAAAATGTTTCAGGAAAGACATATGCCGTGGCGCTGGACGAGGATTTCAGTGCAGATATAAAAAGCGAATTTTCCCCATATCTCCTGCCAAGTCAGTACATAAACTACAGCCAGTCGGACAGCTGCGTTTACAAGGCTGCGGAGCTTTGTGCGGGCAAGAGCGGTACTGTTGAGAAAGCGGCAGCGATGTTCGGATATATCACCGGCAATGTGAAGTATGACAAGGAGCTGGCGGCAAGCGTGAAGAGCGGATATGTTCCCGACCCCGACAAGACCCTTGAAAGCGGCAAGGGGATATGCTTTGATTACGCTTCGCTTTTTGCGTCGATGTGCCGCTCGCAGAACATTCCCGCAAAGCTTGTTATGGGCTATGTGCGTGGAAATGTCTATCACTCGTGGAACGAGATATACACCGAGGAATCGGGCTGGGTTACGGTGGATATTTTCCTTAAAGGCAGCGGTTGGGAGCTGCTTGACCCGACCTTTTACGCAAGTGCATCGGATAAAGCGGCTGTGGCTGAGTATATCGGCGACGGCAGCGACTATTCTGCAATATATTATTATTGATTTTTGGGGGCGGTGGGAATGTGGTTATTGTTTGCAGTCTTATCGGCAGTTTTTGCGGCACTGACCTCAATTCTTGCAAAGATCGGCATTGAAAATGTGGAGTCAAACCTTGCCACGGCTCTGAGAACAGCGGTAGTGCTTATTATGGCGTGGGGAATGGTCTTTCTGAACCACAGCCAAAGCGGCATCACGGAAATATCAAAGAAAAGCTGGATATTTCTTATCCTCTCGGGACTTGCCACAGGTGCATCGTGGCTGTGCTACTACAGGGCGATACAGATAGGCGAGGTGTCAAAGGTCGTTCCCATTGACAAGCTCAGCGTTGTTATAACCCTTATCCTTGCGGCGGTATTTCTCAGGGAGGATTTTACTCTGAAAACGGCAATAGGCGCTGTGTTTATAACCGCAGGCACACTTATTCTTATTAAATGAAAGGACTTTTCCGATGAGAGAGAGCATACTTACCATACCCATAAGTGAAATTTTTGAGCCTAAGGAAGGCTGTCCCATATGCCGGATGAGGAATATGCTTGAGGGCAGGACTGTGGAATACATTATGGGTGCGGCGATGATGGAGCCTGATGTGCGGATAGAAACGAACCGTGCAGGCTTCTGCTCCGTTCATTTTTCACAGATGCTGAAGCAGAAGAACCGCCTGTCCCTTGCTCTTATGCTCCAGACCCATCTGGACGAGACGAGGGTGCAGCTTTTTTCACGGAAAAAGCTTTTTGAACCGAAAAACAGCCGCAAAAAACGGCTTTCGGAGATAAATGAGAGCTGCTTTGTCTGTGAAAAGGTTGACTGGGGTATGGAGCGGCTTATGCGGACATTTTTTGAGATGTTCGGAGATGCTCAGTTCAGAAAGCTTTTCTCGGAGCAGGAATTTATCTGTCTGCCGCACTTTGACCTTTTGCAGTCCATTGCGCCGAATTATCTGAAAAAGCAGGAGCTTGACAGATTCAATGAGCTTTGCGGGCAGCTTACGGAGAAATATATGAACACCCTTTATGATGATGTGTCAAAGTTCTGCTCGATGTACGATTACCGCAGCTCGGGCAAGGACGCTGACTGGGGCAATTCCCGTGACAGCATTGAGAGAGCTGTGGGATTCCTGACTTCAAGAATGCCGTGATCAATTCGGAGATATATCTGTTTATGACAAGAAATTTCGATGCGTCCAAGTGGGATAATATCCGCTTGGACGTTTTTTTATAAAACAATGATCCATTGAGTATGAAACAATGAATTGATAATTGATTTGACAATATCTTTATGCTATAATTAGCATACACCGGTGATAAAGTAACTTGGAGGTATTAAAATGCAAGTAAATATTGGTCAGAAAATAAAGGATCTGCGAAAGCTGACGGGAAGAAAACAAGAGGATCTGGCTGCTGCTTTAGGTGTTACACCGCAAGCCGTTTCAAGGTGGGAAGCAAATGGCGGCTATCCTGATACAGAGATGATACCGTCTATTGCCAATTATTTCCATATAACAATTGATGAGCTGTTTGGCTATAATAATGACAGGGACAGAATAATTCGGGAATATAATGATAAGGCTCAATGGCTGATAAATAATAACGATGATATGACGGAGTGCATTGCTCTGATGCGAAGAGGGCTCGAAGAATTTCCGGACAGAGCAGACTTTAAGACAAAGCTTGCTTGTGCCCTGCATAAGCAAGGGTGGAAGAAAAAGGGCGAAGCTCCGAATATCTTCTGGGAGGAAGCCGCTGAACTGTATGAGGAATTATTGCCCTATGACCAATCGTGTATCATTCCGTTAATATCTATATATTCCTGCCTTGGTGAACATAAAAAAGCCGAGAAGAAAGCATCGGAGCAGCCCGACCTTGAATTGTGCAGACAGGTCCTGCTGGGAAACCTGGGAAGTATCGGCAGCATAAATGATGATAAAAGGGCTGAACAATATCGTGGAGACGCAGTGCTGGAGCTGCTTCACGCTTTTCAGAAGTCGCTTAATGAAGCGATAGTATGCAATGCTGAGCTTGAGAACAGTCGTGAAGGACTGGAGCTTCTTTTATTGACCCGACAGCTGTTTGAGAAAATACTGGGCACTGAGTGCTATGGATTTCACAGCGACTTATGCTTTATTGATATGGAATGCGTAAAAATCGCAAATAATATCGGAGATCATAAAGCTGCAATGGACTGCTTTGATTCAGCGTTTGAGCATTATATTAAATTTGAACAGTGGAAAAACGGAAAAATCAAAAAATGGGAAGAACCGAATGATGAGAGCAGAAAGAATGGGGACAGCGATGAACATTTTACTTCATTAATGCTCAGATCTGTAAATCCGTCAGGTCATAAAGTAGTTGTATGCGAGCCGAGCTTTTTAGAAAAGGCTGTACATTCTTTTCCGGAGGAGAAAAAGAAGATAATTACAGAAGATCCGAAGTATTCTTGTATATTCAGCTGATGATCTTATATGGTCGGTGAAGAGATGCTCGGATTCCGTTGACTCATAAACTCACATAACTCTATAAAGCCATAAAAATCCTCCCCCTCCTCGGGAGGATTTTTTATGCCCATAATACTTATACTAATAACCAATTAACCTATAGACAAATCCTCGGCTGAAATAAGCCCATTCTGCGTCAAGCTTCCTTGCCGGGCGCAAAGCCCGCCTGCGGTCGCTTTCCTAGACTGGGCTTATTTCATCTGTCGGCTTTATCTATAGAACAATTGGTTATTAGTATTAACTTTTCGACATTTTACCGAATTTTACAGCTTCATATAATTGACTTTTTGTGATAAATGTGGTATAATCAAGCTACAGAATACATTATATTAACATCGCCGTAAGGAGGAATGTTTATGACTGACGGAAAGGAAATAATTACCCGAATGACCGAGGATATCATCGCCCTGTGCGACCCCTGTATGGTATACCTCGTTTCGGAAAAGCATAATTCAAAGGGGGCGCTTACAGGCTTCAAGGTATGCGTTATTGTTCCCGACAGCGTTGGCGCAGGCTCCCTTGAGACCCGTCTGCTCCTTAAAACCGACTGTCCCGTGCCCTGCGATTTTATCGTTTATAACCTTACAGACTGGAACGAGCACGCCGAAGATGACTGCTCGTTTGCATACAGAGTCGAGAACGGCGGTGAACTGCTCTATGTCAAGAGGACCTAAAAAAGGCGACAGCAAGCGATATTACGACTGGATTTACCACGCATCTCTGGATATGATGGCGGCGCAGATACTGTGCAATGAGCCGAAGCTTTACTACACTGCCGCATTCCACTGCCAGCAGTGCATCGAAAAGGCGCTGAAGGGCTATCTCCTTTTCAAAAGCAGAAAGCTCCTTGACGGTCACAACCTGACCTGGCTGTGCAAGCAGGCGGCTATGATGGACAACAGCTTTGTTCAGTGGCTTGATGAAAGCGCCGTGCTGAACAGGTACTACATCGAAACAAGGTACCCCGCCGATATTCCCCTGGAGATCGACGGCGAAACTATGGAGTCACTGCTCAGAATGAGCGGCGAGATGATGGATTTTATCTGTGACCTGACCAAATTCAATTTCAACAGCTACCACAAAAAAAGCAGAAGATAGGAAGATTTTTTTTTGATAATTGATTTTCACACCCACGCATTCCCCGACGAGCTGGCAGAACGTGCTGTCAGCTCGCTTCTTGCCACGCTTCACAATGCCGCTTCGGGCTTTCCCGAGGTGATGTATTCGGACGGCACGGCAAAAGGCATTATTAATAGTATGGACAAAGCAGGCGTTGACATCTCGGTGCTCCTGCCCGTTGCCACAAAGCCCGCTCAGCCAAAGGGCATAAACAGCTGGGCACGGGGCTTTGCGGAAAAGGAGCCACGTATAATTCCTTTCGGAGCCGTTTTCCCCGACGAAACGGCGGAAGCACAGCTTGAAGAGCTGGCGGAAAGGGGATACAAGGGAATAAAGCTCCACGGCGATTTTCAGGGCTTTTATGCAGATGATGAAAAAATGCTGCCCATATACCGCCGCTGTGCCGAATACGGTCTTATCTGCGTGATGCACGCAGGGCTTGACTGCGTTTCGCCCCGTGATATCCACGTTACCCCCGAAAGAATGGCACGGGTGCTGGATAAGGTCAGCGGAGTGAAGTTCGTCCTTGCCCATATGGGCGGCAACTGCATCGAGGACAGGGCGGCAAAGCTCCTTGCGGGGGCTGATGATGTATGGGTGGACACGGCATATGCCGCAGGGCGGATAGCTCCCGGAAAAATGGCGGAGCTTGTGGGAAGATACGGTGCTGACAGGGTTCTTTTCGCCTCTGACAGCCCTTGGAACGACCCTGCCGATGACATTGCACTTATCCGCAGCACGCCCATACCCGAAAGCGACAGGGAGAAAATTTTTTATAAAAATGCGCAGGCTCTTCTTGGGTTGCAATAATTTGTTGTCAAAGGTTACAAATCTGCGGCTTTATGAACAAAATGCCCAAAAGCATTGACGTAAAATAATGGGCATTTGTTGCGTATAAATGAAAAACAGGTTAAAAATTCTCGCCGTTTATGGCTTTTGTACAACGGCAAGCACATCGGTTCGATACATTTGGTTAATACTTCCTAATATTTGGTTACAATTTGGTTAAATTAACATCTTGCTAATTTTTCGTCAAAATGCTATAATATGATAAGTATTTGAAATGCGTGCGCCGCACTGCATTTCCGGTATAACGTTATTTTTTTATTCGGAGGTGTCAAAGCTTAATGAAGACTTTTATCTATACGGCTACGGACGTTCAGGGCAAAGTCGTTAAGAATCAGAAAATGAATGCCGAAGATGTCAATGATTTTCTCGAGAAGATCCACGACAAAGGGCTTTTCTGTTCAAGCTACAAGGAAACCAAGGGCGGAAGCGGCAAAAATCTTCATAAGTTCACAACCAAGGAGCTGGCCTATGACTGCCGTCAGATGTCCGCTATGCTGACCTCGGGACTTACTCTTGTAAAGAGTCTCGACATTATGCAGAGGGAACAGGTAAAGGATGCTCCCAAGCAGATCTACCGTGAGATCTACGAAGAGGTCCAGAAAGGTACTTCCTTCTCGGACGCTATCAAGATGCAGGGCGACGCTTTCCCCAACTTCTTTATCTCAATGGTGCAGGCAGGCGAAACTTCGGGAAGCCTTGACCAGGTAATGAAGAAAATGGAGGATCAGTACGCCAGCGATGCAAAGCTCAACAACAAGATAAAGAGCTCGATGATGTACCCTATTATCCTTGCTGTTCTCTGCGTTGCTATCGTTATCATAATGTTCACATTCATTATGCCTACGTTCAAGGATCTCCTTACAGAAGAGGATATGCACGGTCTGACAGGCGCTCTGTTCGCTTTCTCGGACGGCTTCAAAAAGTTCTGGTGGGTCATTGCGCTTGTTATTGCGGCTCTTGTATTTGCAATAAAGTACTCTATGAAGATACCCGATGTAAGATATAAATGGGATCAGCTCATCATCAAGATGAAACCGGTCGGTCCTCTGGTAGTAAAGGTTTATACAGCACGCTTCGGTTCTACCCTTGCTTCCCTTTATTCCTCCGGTATCCCGATGGTAGAGTGCCTTGCAAAGTCCTCCAATATCCTTAACAACCTCTACATATCCAAGAAATTCGAGACTGTTATCGATGAGGTAAAACAGGGCGAGACCCTTTCAGTCGCTATCCAGAGAACAGGAATTTTCGAGTCGATGTTCACATCTATCATTTATGTCGGCGAGGAATCCGGTGCTCTTGATACTATCCTTACAAAGTCCGCTAACTTCTACAAGGAAGAAGCCGATGAAGCTATCACACGTCTTGTAGGTCTTATCGAGCCTGTAATGATAATCTTTATGGGTACCTGTATCGGTCTCGTAATCGCCGGTATCCTTCCTGCGATCTACAACTCTATGGGCAACATTACCTAAAAAGTCAAAGTATTCTATCGGGGTCGTCCCGTAAATAAAAAATTCTAAAGAAATCAGTGAGGTGACGAGAATGCTTTCATTTGATATTACAGACAGACATATCCGAATCGTCCGTGGTACAGAGTCCAGAGGAAAGATCAGACTTTCTTCCGCTTCTACCATCGATCTTCAGGAAGGTCTTATCGTAAATGGTCATATAAAAGATATTCCCAGATTGGCAAACATCATCAACGACGAGCTCAAGGCTCACAATATGGAGGACAAGGAAGCTGTTGTTACACTTTCCTCCAACCTTGTTATCTTCAAGGAGCTCCATATCCCCAAGGCTAAGACCAGCTCCCAGATGCTCACAATGGTAACAAACCAGATGCAGCATACTATGGGTATCGCCGAAGAGTACTCCATTTCCTACTCCATTGCAGGAGAGGTCGAGGAGGAAGGCGTTCAGGCTCAGAAGATACTTGCAACTGCCTGCCCCTTTGAAGTGGTAGACTGCTTCAGAAAAGTTTTCTCAATGCTGAATATTGCCCTGAGATCCGTATGTGTTTCCTGTAATGCGATCTCAAGACTTATCCTCAGCGACAAGAAGGTATCCTCCAAGATGCCTATGCTGGTAGTTCAGGTCGATCCCACATTCGTGTCTATCAACCTTTACGAGGACAATCAGCTTTCCTTCGCAAGATTTGCTTCAATCGACCCTCTGGACTACGATAACTCCGAGGACTACGTTTACGAAGCAGTTAACGAGAACATCTACAGAATGGTTCAGTTCCACAAGTCGAGAAATCCTCAGAACCCCATTCAGAACGTTGTTTTCTACGGCGACACAAGCGAATATATCCGTCTTACAAATGCTCTTGAAGGAATGGAGATCGCTACAAGCCAGCTGAGCGTTAATACATCGAGCATAAGCGGCTATGAGAACATTGAGGCTCTCGTTTATGCGAATGCTATCGGTGCAATGTTCAGAAGCAACAAGGACGTTGACCGTATCAACCTCCTTGAAACAGACTCCTCCGCAGGACGAAGCGACGCAGGAAAGGGATTCCTCCTTACTCTCGGCGGTGCGGCTGTACTTTCCGCCGCAGTCGTTCTGGCTATCAATCTCGGTATCGGAACTGCTATCAACAACAATGACAGAAAGATCGCCGAGATCGACGAGTACATCAACAGCCCCGAGGTAGCCGCAAAGATCGCAGAGGTCGATCTTACACAGAGCAAGATCGACAAGGTGGGTCTTTACAAGACCGATCTTGATACCGCTATCAGGAATTTCGGCACCAAGAATCCCGCAAGCAAGGATCTTATCAGACGACTGACCTCCACACTGGGCGATCAGGACTGCAAGCTTGATGCATTTACCTTTGAGTCGGGCGTTGTTACCCTGGACTGCATCACAAACAGCAATCTTGCTCCCGACAATGCGGTTCAGGCAATTTATGAGCTTGATGAATTTGATAATATCATCTACACCGGCTTCGCTAAGAGCACTGATGACAGCAGCGATTCCGAGACCGTTGTTTCAAACGAGGATACATACAAATTCACCATTACATTCAATCTCAGACCCTTAGAGGTCGAGGAACCTGCGGTTGAAACCGCCGTAGACAATACAACTGAGGAAGGCGGTGCTGCTGAATGAGTATGAAGCTCTCTTACAGAGATAAGGTAATTATTATCGTTGTGTCCGTACTGGTAATTCTCGGAGTCGGAATTTTCTGCTTCGCAAAGCCCAAGTATGAAAATCTTCAGGTAGCCAAGGAAAGACTTGCTGCAAAGGAAGATGAGCAGGCACAGGTCGATGCTAAGATCGGCACTCTTGAAGGTCTGAAAAAGACACTTGAGGATAATGTAAACAGCATTGTTGAGGATCAGGAACAGTTCCTCAGCGAAAAGGAATACGGAGATACATACCTGATAAGCAAATACCTTATGGACAAATTCTCCGGCGAAAAGTTCAACATCACAGGTGTAAACCTTTCCCCCATTGAAAAGACAACACTGGGTGCATATTTCTACTACAAGAACGCAGTTGCATATCCCCTCAAGATGAATGCGGATATTGCAAACAAGCTTCCTCCCGAGGTGCAGTACCGTGCTGACTTAAGCTTCCCCGATCCTCCCGAAGGCGTTGACATCGGCGGAACCGTTGCAACTATTTCCTACGAGTGCGATAATGATGAGGATCTTCTTAATGTTGTGGACATCATCGGAGAGAATGACAAGAACATTTACCTTCTCACTTTCTCCGGAAGCTACAATGAAGACGAATTGGAGGAGGGTGCTCCCAAGTTCTCAGGCGATCTTACAATCGCTATCTATGAGATCTATCCTCTCGATCCCGAGGATATTGATGCAGTTCCCGCAGTTCTCACTACAGCAACGGAAGATGAAGCTGCTGCTCAGTAAGTGATCCTTAATAACAAACCCGACCCGAAAAAACAATTCCGCTTTTTCGGGTGGGCTTGTTTATAAAAATACGGCATTTATTTCATCAATTGGCGCATAATACCGAGAACCGACAAAGCTGATTTTGAGAGGCTTTCGGTATAAACCAAAATTTACAGAAAGGGTGGCATTTATGAATGCGGAAAAGGCAAAACGGAAGCCCGCAAAAGTAAAAGGCGCAGTACTTATAATGATACTCGCTGTTATGACGGTAATGATAATCCTGCTGGCCGGCTGCATTGCTGTTGTGTATTCCACGTACAACCGTGTTACGGTGAAGTATCAGGAAAACCAGGCATACTATACTATGCGTTCAACTCTTGATGTCGTCTATAATGATATAATGAACAGCACGGAGCTTGCACCGGCGGGCATTGATGCTTATTATTATGAAGGCGGCTCCGACCCCATAAAAAAGCTCAGCGGCGGTCCGAGCACCAAGCTCAAAAGAGGACGCTATGAAGAGTGTGCATTGTATCAGGTCCCTATAAACACCGAAACTACAGGAAGCAATGCAAACCAGTGGTATGCAGACAAGGTAACGGCAGGCGATATCACATCTGATGATCAGGTAAATATCCTTGCATCTGATTTTACCGCTGCCAACACAGGCATAACCGACACTGAGCTTCCGAACTATGCAGCTCAGTATGGCGCAAAGAAGTGGACAACAGGAATGGTGGCGGGTGTAGATGACACTGTCATTTATACTGTGGATATGTCAACGATCGCCGATATGGCTAAGGATTCTTCGGGAAATGTAGTCGGCAAAATGCTCGATGCCGATGCAGGCGTGAACACTGCTACAGTTAAGTTCCAGGTTCTCGAGAGAATGTATGACCTTGGCGGCTCCGCTTCTGACCCCATTGCAAAGAGATTTCTTCTCGGCGACAGAAAAAAGGACTATTTCAGGATCAAGGCTACCTGCGAGATAGATTATGACGGCGAGCACTGCGAGTACTCCGTTTTCTATGCCACAAAAGCCCCCGACCCCAAGATCAATGGCGTAAGCTCACTGAGTAAGATGAACCCCGGTTCAAAGATCAGAATGATTAATGAGGCAAACTCCCTTGAAAATACCACATATGATTTCAAGAACAACTCTGTTACAACAGGAGATGTGGCTCTTTTCGGAGATCTGCTTCTTTCTGCAAGCGGAACTGAGCTTGTTATTGAAGACGGTCAGGTATTAATGGTAACAGGCAGCTTCAACGGCGGATATAATTCTAATGGTGTTGTTTTTGCGGAAACGGGTGCCACTCTTTACTGCAAGAATGCCAGTCTGAATAAATCCTACAAGTACAAAGACAGCACCGTTATGGGAAATGTTGTTTGCTCTGATTCATATGTTGTTAATCAGGAAAGCTGTAAACAACAAATAAGCCTGTTTGCAAACAACTATATCTATAACGACGCTAACCCACCTTTTGGCTCGCCTTCGGGAACAAACTGGTATAATAATATTTATATAACCGCAGGTGAATCAAACTTTATTGATGTATCCGGCACGACAGTTAAAGCAAAAAGGGCACTTCGTGATGTTCTCGGAAACAGCACCTTCAGCGGAAGAATCTATTTCGGCTCTATGGGTGCAAGCGGAACAGCCACTGATTTTAATGTAACATCTTCATATTGCTTTAGCTCAAGCATTGCTTCACCCGGTGAAGTAGTTTACAGCTTTGTTTCAGATACCATAGCTTCCGATACAACGGATCATACCGTTACTTATGATGTAACAAAGGTTCTTAAGCTTGACTATGATTCCGATGCTGTTCTTGATACATCGACTTACAAGAAAAAGATCGCTCTTCCCTCGGGCGCAGTTCTTAATGGCGGTTCTACTGTACTGGAACTCAAAACTCACAGATACATATTCAATGACCGCTTTGATGACAGCGGTACCTGGAACAGCGACGGTTCATTTGTAAGTACAAATCAGGCTTTCCTCTGGTCTCACCTTTTATCCCGTAAGACAGTTCCTGCAGCTACTCCCGCTTATGCGACGGGTACAGGTGTTCCCGGCATTGCAGGCGGAACTGTAAAGATACTTAAGGATCCTTCAAACAGTGATCTTACAAATCCCGCAAACTATGTTAATCAGACATTCAGCAGCGTTATCACAAATGCCAACGGAACTCTGGAGCTTAAGGGCAATTACGGCGGAGATATCCTTTTCGATACCACAGCAGGCGATATCAATGTTGTATTCAATGATTGCGTAAAGGGCAGATTTTATGTGACCGGCGACAACACACTGAACATCTACCTCACAAGCCCTGACGGAAGCTTCGATCTCGGAGGAACCGATCATCAGTTTATCCTTATTGATTTCAACACTATCAATATTTCAACACATAGCATCAATATGCTGGCAGGCAGCCCAAGAGGAACCAAGACACAGCTGTATGTATGTGATGACAGCAGCGGCAATCCCCTCGTAACAACACTGACATTGTATAAGCTGGACAGCAGCGGTGTGGGCGGAATCTCACCTGTTGTATGCGCACAGATAGATGCTCCCAAGACCAATCTCACACACAACTCCAGCGGAGGAACCAACATTTCCTTTACTGTTCCCAGCGGCTATACAACTCAGGCAATACCGATTGCCATAATGGGCTCTGTATTCACCAATTCGTTCCAGGCAGGTGAGGACAGAGGCATCTGGTCAATGATCCCTCCCGATGACCCGGGCGATAAGACCGTAAATCTTGTTCAGCGATACAGATAAGGAGATGAGATAATTGAAGAAAAGAAAAATCAAGGGTTTTACTCTTATTGAGTGTATAATCGCATTATTCATTCTCGGATTATCCTCTCTGCTTCTTGTTCAGGCATACTCGCAGCTCATGAAGGTAACTAAAATGAGCAATACAGCAAACATCAGTATCTCAAAGCAGATGGACGATGCGGAAAAAAAGACCGATGCAAATGCCACAAAGCTCACGACCACACCCAGAAAGATAACTGTTACAACACGACAGATAGGTACAGGCACTGCGACTTCCCTTAATGTCACAAACTATTCCTTCGATGTTGACTCTTATCAGGTAAAGGGCAAGAATCTTGACGGCACTGATGCTTCCACCGGTTCTGAAGCCGACAGTATGAGATACATCTATTTCAAGTAAGCGATGAGGTGATAAAATGAAGAAAATTAAAGGTTTTACCCTTGTCGAGCTGATAGTTGCAATGGCAATTTTCGGAATACTTATGGCGGGTATCATACGAATGGTACAGCCTATCTCCGAAAATGCTGCCAGCGCAAAGATCATTAATGACCAGAAGAATGTGGAAAATGCTATCAACCGCTACATCGGCGAAAATATGAGACTTGCTACAAACCTTTACATCGTAAAGGGCGGCACTCCCTCAAATGCTGTGGATAAATTTATCGCAGCAAACCCTTTGGACAAATACGGCAAGCCTTTCCAGACCGCCGACAAGTCCAAGATCCACGTGATATGCTTTGACGGCACTTCACAGTATAAGTTCTCAAAGTATTCCCAGAATTACGGCGGAAGAATTATCAGGACCATTGACGGCAAAGCAGCTCCCGCAGCAGCATTTTCCTATTCAAACTGCAAGGCAGACGGCTCGGGCGACTATTATATGGCTCTCGGACGTGATTATTACCAGCAGGGCGATTACTATCTGACTGTTGATATGAGCAGCAATATGCTGGGACTTAAGGTCTACAGCGATTACTACAAGTCAGCAACAGCCAAAAAGCCGGGTTCCACAGCTTATTCTTCAAGCTCCAACAACCAGGTTGAAGGCGTTTACGAGATGAAAGCCTACGGCAGCAAGCCTATGGACGGCGCTTCCAACTTCGTGTTTGATATTGTAAATTCAAGCGGAACACAGATAGCCACAAAAACGACAAGTGTTTCACCCACAAGCTCCGATCCTATCTATTTCGTATTCACCACAGAAGAGCTTATAGCAACTCCCTAACATATAAAAAATGACCCGTGCCTTGCACGGCACGGGTCGATTTTTTTAAACTTTATTTTATTATATGGAGCCTTGAAAGGTACATATCTATCAGGCTCCCTCCAAAAAATGCCCCCACAGCAAGTCCTATGATAAGAAAAGGTCCGAAAGCAAAGGCGTTGGAGCTTTCCTCATCATTCCTGCGGACAGATTTAAGTATCACGCCGTAAACCGCTCCTGTTACTATCGCAATAAGTGCGGCGGTGACGGTAGCCTTTACGCCGAGCATAAGTCCGCCCGCAGCCATAAGCACCACATCTCCCATTCCAAAGCCGAAAACGGGAGGCTGCTCTTTTATCTTGGCTTCAAGAGCTTCCTTTTTGGAAACGAGAACGGAGTAGCTTCTGTCGCTCTGAGATGTACGCTTAAGATTTGCTTTTATCCCACGAAGCTCTTTTCTGTCCTCATCGACAAAGGCATTGTAAAACAGCGGTGTTATCACAAAGCCGATAAGAAGCAGGGGAACACTTACGGAAAACATTCCGATGATTCCGTCCTTAAGGTCTGTCTCGGGAAATGTGAGCAGATAGCCCCGGGAACTCTTTATAAAGCTCAGAACGTGGGTCGCTGCCGCAATGATGATAGTGTAGATCAGGACGGAAACGCACATCTCCTGAGTGTCGATGTCCTGAAAGCAGAGAACTATCAGTCCCGCTAAAAACAGGCAGAGCATTACGGGATAAAGTCCGTAGGTCATAAAGTCGTAGCGCATAAATACTCCCAGAAAGAGAAGTCCTGTCATAAGCTCGATTATCATATATCGGGGAGTTATCTTCGCTCCGCAGGCACGGCACCTGCCTCTGAGTATCAGCCAGCTGAATACGGGGATAAGGTCATACCTCTTTATGGGCGTTCCGCAGGTCATACAATGGGAATTGTTTGTGATGAGAGATTCACCTTTCGGAAGTCTGTAGATACAGACATTCAGAAAGCTTCCTATGCATATTCCGAAAAGGAATACGAAAACATAGATCGTGACTGTCATTATGGTTTCCAGGGTCTCAATGCTCAGGCTGCTCATTTTATCAGTCTCCTTTTAATGTGAAATTTCGTATTGGACAATGCTACTTATTATATTATCACAGTTGACCTGCTTTTTCAAGCTAAAATGCGGTTTTCCGCAAAAATATATTCCGACGCTTTTCCCGCAGAAGGGCGGACGGATCATATCACTCGTCTGCGGAGAAGGAGTTTAAACACTTATGAAGAATATTCCTATTGGCCAGTATATGGTGAACGAGGGAATAATTACCGAAGAACAGCTTCAGGCTACCCTCGATGCCAAAAAGAACGACAACACCCCGGGAAAATTTTTCGGTGACTATGTTGTTGAGCTTGGCTATGTGACCGATGTCCAGTTCGGTCAGGTCCTGGCAAGGAAAAATAATCTTACATTCGTGGATCTTGATGACCCCGAGTTTGTTATTGATGTTGAAGCGGTAAAGAAAATCCCCGAGGCTCTGGCAAGAAAGCACACCATTATCGCTATCAAGATAACAGGTAAGCGTCTTACGGTCGCTTCCTACGACCCCGTTAACTTCTACATCTTCGAGGATATCAAGGTAACAACGGGTATGGACGTTGTGCCCGTGCTGGCAACAAAGGCGGCTATCACAAAGGCTATCGGAAAGATCTACTCCAACGCCAATGTGGGCAACGTTATCAGCTCCGTTGAGGATCAGTTCAAGGGCGACGATGAGACGGACGATGTTGCTGCGGAGATCGCTGAGAGAGTCGATAATGCTCCTATCGTTAAGCTCTGTACGACTATCGTTGAGAACTCCTTCCGTGCAGACGCAACGGATATCCATATCGAGCCGTTCAAGACCTACACTCGTATCCGTATCCGTGTAAACGGCGACCTTATCGAGCTTATGAACGTTTCCAACGTTGTACATAATTCACTTATCACACGTATCAAGATCATCAGCGGTATGAACATCGCCGAGAAGAGAGTACCTCAGGACGGCCGTTTCACTCAGGTAGTTGACGGAACCACTCTTGATGTCCGTGTATCTAACCTTCCTACCGTTAACGGCGAGAAGTGCGTTATCCGTATCCTTGCCACAGGCGATGTGGGCGTTCGTAAGATCACAGACCTTGGTATGACCGACTATAACTACGACAGATTTTCCAGACTTATCAAGGTTCCCCAGGGAGTTATGCTGGTAACGGGCCCTACAGGTTCCGGTAAGACCACCACCCTTTATGCCGCTCTCGGTGAGCTTGCAAAGCCCAACGTTAACGTTATTACCGTCGAAGACCCTGTCGAGAAGAACATCGAAGGCATCAACCAGTGTCAGGTAAATGCAAAGGCAGGTATGACCTTTGCCGCTGCCCTCCGTTCTATCCTCCGTCAGGACCCCGATATCGTAATGGTCGGAGAAATGCGTGACCAGGAAACAGCCGAGATCGCTATCAGAGCCGCTATCACAGGTCATATGGTGCTTTCCACACTTCATACAAATGATGCGGCATCAACTATCACCCGTCTGGTGGATATGGGCGTTGCGCCTTATATGGTCGCTACATCACTTATCGGAATAGTTGCTCAGAGACTTTGTAAGGTAGTCTGCGACGAGTGCAAGACACCAAGAGTTTCTACCGAAGAGGAAAATGAGCTTCTCGGAATTTCCGAGTCCGTTACCATATATGATGCCTGCGGCTGCCCCAAGTGCAATAACACAGGCTATACAGGACGTACCGCTATCCACGAGATACTTCTCTGCACACCTGCAATGTCCTCCCTTATCGCCGCTGACGGAAAGACAGACGCTATTTCCCAGCTTGCAAGGGAAGAGGGCTGCAAGCTCCTCCGTGACAACGTTGCAGAGCTTGTTGAAATGGGAAGAACAACTATGGACGAGCTGGTAAAGCTCACATTCGCCGTTTGATTTTACTAAAATTTATTTTATTTGCCGCCCTGCGGCAGATTGGAGGATAAAATGGATATTGATATCGAAAAAAAGCCTGCGGAAAGAGTTGTCATCAACATTGACAAGATACTTGATGAAGCCCGTGTTCTCGGCTGTTCCGATGTTCACTTCACCACAAAGATCTCACCTATCGTCCGTCTCCACGGTACCTTGCGCAAGCTCAGTTCTTACCCTGAGATGACCGACGGCGCAATTATGAAGATCGTTGAGCAGATGACAGGCGGCAGAAATATTGAGAATATCAAAAACAGGATTGATACCGACTTCTCATATGTTACCAAGAGGGGCTACCGTCACAGAGTCAACGTTTATCACCAGAGAGGCGATGTAGCGGTCGCTATCCGTCTGCTGAGAAACGATATCCCTACTCTTGAGGACCTCGATCTTCCTCCAATCCTCGGAGACTTCGCTATGCGTCCCAGAGGACTTATCCTTGTAACAGGTCCTACAGGTTCAGGTAAATCTACCACCCTCGCAGCTATGATCGACTTCGTAAACTGCAACCGCAGCGCCCACGTCATCACTGTCGAGGACCCTATCGAGTACATTCACGAGCATAAGAGATGTATGATAAACCAGCGTGAGGTCGGTGACGATGTTGAATCCTTCGCCCTCTCCCTCCGTGCCGCTCTCCGTGAAGACCCCGATGTTATCCTCGTAGGAGAGATGCGTGACTATGAAACCATTACAGCTGCCGTTACCGCCGCTGAAACAGGACATCTGGTTATGAGTACACTTCATACCACATCTGCTTCCGATACTATCAACCGTATCATCGACGCATTCCCCGCTCATCAGCAGAACCAGATCAGAACTCAGCTTGCAACGGTTCTCGTCGGCATTATCGCCCAGACCCTTATCCCCAAGGCTGACGGCACAGGCCGAGTTGCAGCCCTTGAGATACTCAACGCCACCGACTCTATCAAGGCTATGATACGTGATAACAAGGTACACCTTATCCAGACCGCTATCCAGACAGGTAAAAAGGACGGAATGGTTTGCCTGGACTACGAGCTTGCACGTATGGTCAAGGAGCGTGTCATCACGGAAATGCACGCAAGAGAGAAGAGCCTCGATATCGCCGAGTTCGAGCGTTATATGAGGGGCGATGTGTCCAGATAACATATAAAAATTGCACCTTTTGCACCTGCTGTCGGAGCGGCTGCTCTGTCTGACCGCTCCGAAAAGTGCAAAAATCACAGTTAATTTTAACATATGGCTTGTCAGGGTATATCAGAAGTGCAGTAATCAAAGATTTTTATAGTTTTTTATGTGATTATTGCAATGAATGTGAAGTAATGATGTCTAAAGAAGGCGACATTATTAGATTTAATATGCTAAATGTGTTTCGCACATTTTTTAAAGCATATAAAAAACTATAAAAATCAGTGATTTTCAAATATTTGGAACGGCTGTTTTGTGCAAAATGTATTGAAATCGCCTGTTTTGTAACGATTACGTGAAACAATCCACAAATTCACAAAATTAGAGGAAAAAATATCAGAAATCTATTGACATTTACCCGCAGATAGATTATAATGTAATTACAGTCAAGGGAGAGAGGAAAACGAAAACCTCACCCGAAGCTTACATTGGTATCTGCCTAATGAACGGAGGGTGTCCAATGAACAAACAAAAGCTGAAAGGCTTCACGCTTCTTGAGCTTATAATTGTAATTGCCATAATTGCAATTCTCAGCGCAATAATTGTTCCCAATATGTCTGATTACATAAGAACGAATCACATTATTTCCGCAAACGATCAGGCACAGCAGGTCTTTAATGCGGCTCAGGAATATCTTGTAAGTGAACAGCTCAAAGGCAGAAAATCCTCGGATATCGCAGATGACGGTTTGGGCAATGTTCCCGATATCTGTTACCTCGTTGTTGATACCGAGATCGGAAATGACAGCAGTCAGTTTGATACAACAAACAAGACGACCGTAGCCGTTACTTCCGGAATAAAAACCGATTACAAGACCAAAGCGATAGGTTCAAAAACAAGCTATCCTATTGCCGACGGAATTGAAGCAAGACTTGAACCGGGGTTCAATGGTTCCTGGGCAGTAGCTTTCTATCCCAAAACATTTACAGTTGCTTATGCAGTGTTCTGCGACACTTATTCCACAGCGGCTGAAAATGAAGCGGCAGTAAAGCTCATCGGAACAAACAATAATGCAGGAGCTTCCGGCTGCAAGAACAGGCTTTACAAGAACCAGTTCAGATATTCCCCTGCTAAGTTCTCTCAGGAACAAGACTTCAAGAGTCCTGATTCCGGCGAGGCAAAGCATCTGTATACAGGTCAGTATCCTGTACCGCTCACTTAATTAATGTATAACTTCAGAGCGACTAAGACTCTGTAGCTTATAGATCAAAAACAAAAATATAATTAAAGGAGGAATTTCTAATGAGAAATTCAAAGATGAAGGGCTTCACCCTTATCGAGCTCATCGTTGTTATCGCTATCATCGGTGTTCTCGCAGCTATCCTCGTTCCCTCTATGATCGGTTACGTAGGTGACTCCAAGTACTCCACCGCTAACTCCAATGCTAAGCTTGCTTTCACAAACGCAGCTACATGGTGCACAAAGTCCGAAGTTAACGGTAAATCTCCTGTAGCCGGCACAATTACCGGTTCTCTCGTATCCGGCGGCGGTGCTGTATATGATGGATCAACAGCTGATGGACTTAAGGCTCTTGTAGACCTTATGGGCGGCAACAACGGTGCCGGTGAGGCTAAGGTTACAATCACCAACGCTGCTCCTACAGATTCCAAGTGGCGTAAGTCTTCTACCGATTCCTACATTGGTGCATACCCCAACGCTGCTTCCAAGACTGCTCCTGCAACTTGGTAATAAATCGTTTATAATTGAGCTAAAAGCCACTGGCTTCGGTCAGTGGCTTCTTTGTATATTCACGGTCAATGGGAAATTTTGTATAATGCACTTTCGGAATTTTGCTCAAAGCTTTATTTGTAAACTGTCCCATATATTTTATAAGAAGGAGGATATGGCTGTAGAAGTCATACTTTGTTTATGAAAATAATCATCATCGGAGCGGGTCCTGCGGGACTGACCGCAGCATACGAGCTTTTAAAAAGGAACAGCGAAAATACTGTTGATATATATGAATGCAGCGGCAGTATCGGCGGTATCTCAAAAACCGTGAAATACAAAAACTACAGAATGGATCTGGGAGGTCACCGCTTTTTCTCAAAAATAGACAGGGTGAACCGTATGTGGGAGGAGATAATGCCCGCACAGGGAAGTCCCTCTCTCGATGACAGGCTCCTTGGCAGAGAGATACCCTTAAACCCCAACGGTCCCGACCCCGAAAAATGCGATGATGTTATGCTGAAAAGGACAAGGGTTTCAAGAATTTACTTTAAGAAAAAGTTCTTTGATTATCCTATCAGCGCAAAGGTTTTCGGTCAGATGGGCTTCGGCTCCCTTATGACCGCAGGCTTCAGCTATCTTCATTCCTGCATATTCAAAAGAAAGCCTGAGGACGATCTGGAAAGCTTTTACATAAACAGGTTCGGAAAAGAGCTTTATTCGATGTTCTTTGAGGGCTACACCGAAAAGCTCTGGGGCAGACACCCCTCCAAAATATCCTCCGACTGGGGCGCACAGCGTGTAAAAGGACTTTCGGTCTTTGCCGTTGCCAAGGATATGATATCAAAGGCATTCGGCAGCAGGCAGACAAAGGAAACTTCCCTTATCGGTGAGTTTTCCTATCCCAAATACGGTCCGGGACAGCTCTGGGAGCTTACCGCCGATAAGGTAACTCAGATGGGCGGACATATCCATATGCACAGCGATGTGAAAAAGCTCATTTCGGAAAACGGCAGGATAACGGGCATCGTTTTTGAACGTGACGGAAAGGAATTTACCGAGACCGCAGATATCGTTATATCCTCAATGCCCGTAAAGGACCTTGTTGCGGGAATGGACAATGTTCCCGATGACATAAGCAGGATAGCCGAGGGTCTCCCTTACCGTGATTTCATTACCGCAGGTATGCTGGTGGACAGGCTCAGTATCAAAAATACCACCAAGATGAAAACTCTCGGGGACATCGTTCCCGACTGCTGGATATATGTTCAGGACACGGGAGTTTCAATGGGCAGGATACAGATATTCAACAACTGGTCGCCCTATCTTCTTGAAGACCCGATGCACAGTGTCTGGCTGGGACTTGAATATTTCTGCACCGAGGGCGATAAGATGTGGAATATGAGTGATAACGATTTTGCTGATATGGCTTCCTCGGAACTGGTCAAAATGGGCATTATAGCTTCTGCGGACGATATAAAGGACTATCACGTTGAACACGTAAAGAAAGCATATCCCGCATATTTTGACACCTATGCGGAAATGGGCAAGGTAATTGACTTCCTCGACGGCTTTGACAATCTTTACTGCATCGGAAGAAACGGACAGCACCGCTATAACAATATGGATCACTCAATGATGACAGCCTTTGAAGCTGCGGACAACATTCTGAGCGGAAAGCATTCAAAGGAAAACATCTGGAATGTAAACACCGAAAAGGAATATCACGAAACTAATACCAATAAGCAATAATACTAATAACCAATTAACCTATAGACAAATCCTCGGCTGAAATAAGCCCATTCGTCGTCAGGTTGCTTTATAAAGCAACACTCTCTTGCCGGGCGCAAAGCCCGCCTGCGGTCGCTTTCCTAGACTGGTCTTATTTCATCTGTCGGCTTTATCTATAGAACAATTGGTTATTAGTATAAAAGGCAGAAGCATCGGAGGAAATATGTTCGGAAAGCTCTCTAAAGGAATAAACAGGATAAATTCGCTCTCATTCCCCGCAAAGCTTAAGTACGGGATATTTTTCCTGTTTGTGCTGCTTGTATCGGCTGTTTCGTTTTTCCACGAGCCCTGGTATGATGAGGCTCAGGCGTGGCAGATAGCAAGGTGCGCTTCTGTAAAGGATATTCTTTTTGATATCCCCCATTATGAGGGACACCCGCCCCTCTGGCATCTTCTCCTTGTGCCCTTTGCAAAGTCGGGAATGCCCTATAATTTTTCATTGTCCCTTGTGAATATCATATTCATATCGGCAGCGGTGTGGGTGCTTATTTTTAGAACAAAGCTGCCTGATGTGATGAAAGTGACTCTCCCGTTCACATACTTCATTTTCTATCAGTACGGCGTTGTAAGCAGACCCTATTCCCTTATGGCTCTGGCTGTGCTGCTGTGCGCAGCTTTCTATGGGAGCAAGGAGGAAAAGCCGCTCAGAATGGTTCTTTCACTGATGCTGCTGTGTGCCTCCTCGGCTTATGGAATAGTGTATGCATTTCTCATATGCCTTTCCTGGCTCATTGAAATGATGAAAGGGAAAAGCTTCGGGACTTTCCTGAAAGAGCTTGTAAAAAGCAGGACTTTTTACTGCCTGCTGCTTCTGACAGCATTTGCGGTGATAACCCTGCTTATGATACTTCCCGCAAAGGACTCTCTTGTATATGCCTCCAAAGAGAAAGCCGACATTTCCTCATATCTGAACAATTACATATACACTTTCCTCATTCTGCCCTATGATGCGACTATCGGAAGCGTTATCATCGAAGACTGCAATGTATTTGAGAAAAGCTTTCTGAATGTTGCATATATCCCGTTCTTTTTCATATCGGCTGCCATATATGCACTGCTGTTTATTACAGCAAAAAAATGCGGACGGACTTCACTTTTTCTGCCCTTTGTACTGCTGCCCCTGTTCTTCGGCTCAATATTTTTCTTTTCCCACCATATCGGACTGTTCGTCCTTTATCTTATCTTTTTCATATGTGTCTGCTTTGACGGAAACGGCGGCTTTTCGGCGGGTGAAGAAGCGTCATCAGTACAGGTCATCTGCTCCGCATTTTTTTATCTCACGATATTTGTGCAGATCATATGGAATGTTACGTCCTGTGCGCTGGATATAAGCAAAAATTATTATTGCAGCGAAGAGATCGCAGAGTATATTTCCGAAAATGACCTGACCGACAGCTATATCCTGCCCCAGGGCGAGGTCGCTAAAAACGGGTACTGCTTCAGCTGCTCTGCCAATGCCGTAACGACGCTGCCATATTTTGACAGAAATATTTACCCAACATATCCGCAGGGCTATGATACCAACCACAAGCCCTCAGCCGATGATCTTGCCGATGAGCTGAGCAGTGTAAAGCAGCTTGGTGCTCCCGATTATATCATAGGCATTCTGAGTACCAAAAAAGATGACGGCGACAGCTGGAACACCGATAACACCCCGTCACTTCCCGATGATTATTTTGATTTCATATTCAATGAAGCAAGCTACACCACCGCTGCGGATTTTGAATCGGGAATGATATTCAAGGGGCATTATATCCGAAGTTACACGGTAATTTTAAAAAGGGGACAAATAGATGAACAATGATCTTCTGAAGAAATTCAGCTCATTCTGCCGCAAAAAGACAGACAGAAAATATTACAAATTCATACTTGCCGCATATATCATACTGCTTTGTGTTGTTTGTGTATTCCACGAGCCTTGGGGCGATGAATCCCAGGCGTGGCAGATAGCAAAATGTGCCTCACTTTATGATATCATCTTTACAATTCCGCACTATGAGGGTCACCCTCAGCTCTGGCATCTTATTCTTGTGCCCTTTGCAAAGCTGGGGCTCCCTTATGAGTTCAGCCTTAAGCTTGTAAATATTCTTTTCAGCTCCCTTGCTGTGGGCGTTATGCTGTATAAAACGAAGCTCCCCGATATGATGAAGATATTTTTGCCCTTTACATATTTCCCGTTTTATCAGTACGGAGTTGTAAGCCGCCCCTACAGCATTCTTTTCCTCGGACTTATGCTCTGTGCGGCGACATATGAAAAAAGGAATGAAAAGCCTGCTCCATTTGTCCTGTCAATGCTTCTTCTCTGCCTGTCGGCGGCGTATGGTATGGCAATTGCCTGCGGTATGTGCATTGTATGGATCATCGGGTATCTTCGTATGGGCAGCATAAAAAAAGCATTGTCCGCAATGGCAAAAAACGGTGTTCTTGCAGGGCTTTGCGTGATGCTTGCCGGTGCTGCGGCACTGCTTGTATTTATTTTTCCCTCTCCTGACTGCTTTAATAATAATACGGGTTCCACATATCATAATTTGCCGTCAAGTCTCATATATGCTGTCTGGGGGCTTATCTATGATGCCACTGTGGGCAATATGTTTCATTCTGACAGCAGCTTTTCGGGTGTTACTGTCATAAGTGCAGACCTTATCTATATAATCCCCCTTGCATCGCTGATTATTGCCGCTGTTGTATTTTACGGCAGAAAGAAAAAGAAGCTTGCAGAGCTGCTCGTTCCGTATATCCTGCTTGATCTTTCGCTGGTAGCTGTAAGAATGTACGGGCATCACATCGGTATTGTCACCCTGCTGCTTATATACTGGCTGTGTATCTGTTCCGATGATGATAATGGCACCGATACCTCACCTGCCGTATCCGACCTTATTCTGTGGGGAGCTGTATGTGTTATAGTACTGACACAGCTGATCTGGAGCATTATGTCGGCAGCAACAGACATCATATACAATTATTCCGGCGGCCGTGAATTGGGTGAATTTATTAAGGAAGAAAATATAACCTACGATGATAAATGTGCATATTCATATCTCTATATTAATAAGAAGGACGGCAAGCAGTATATAGTGCTTGATGACACGCTTGAGGTTGTTGAATGCCTGCCTTATTTAAACAGCAATATTTTCTTCAATTATAATTACGGCAGAGATGATATGGCTTATAATACACACATAACCAAGCAGTTTTTTTCCGAGGAATATTATGATGAGATAGAATATATCAGATCACAGGGCATTCCAAAATATATTTTCGGCACTCCTTCAGTCATTGATGCGACCAAAAAAACCACCGACAATAATTTCGATTCCGAACCGCTGCAATCCTACGACTATGAATTTGATTACTATTTTAAAGAGCATAAATACAGGATATGCAAAACAATAAGCTACAATATGGTCTTTAAAGGAAGCGGCGTGCTGTATTATTACGATGTATATGAGCTTGCCGATGAACAGGAGTGATACGATGAAAGAGCTTTTCCGGTATATATTCAGGCTTGATTTCAAAAGCTTGTTTGTGACAGAGACTGACAATACCATTATTCAGCTTTTCAGATATTGCTTTGTAGGCGGCATTGCATTTCTTGCCGACTGGCTTTCGATGATAATTTTTAAGGAAGCGGGACTTCATTATCTTGCTGCGGCTGTGATAGGTTTTTTCGTGGGACTGGCTGTGAACTTCCTGCTCTCAAAGCTCTTTATTTTTAAAAAGGACAATCCCGTATACGGAAAAAAGGGCGAGTTTATTGCATATGCACTTATAGGTGCTGTGGGTCTCGGAATAACCGAGCTGCTGATGTACTTTTTCACGGATATCCTGTCCGTTCATTATGCCGTTTCAAAGATCATTGCCGCTGTAATAGTGCTTTTCTGGAACTTTATCGCAAGAAAAAAGCTGCTGTACAGCAAATAATTTTAAAAGAAGCGGGAAATCCTGTCCGACTTCAGGAGATATCCGACAGATAAAAATAAACCGCATTCAAGGATCGCAATTGTCCTTGAATGCGGTTTTTATTTATAATGATTTAAAATGTTATTGTAATGACTGTGCCCTTTCCGACCTCGCTTTGCAGGTCGATAACGCCGCTGTGAAGAGCTGCGCCGTGTTTTACAATGGAAAGTCCCAGTCCCGTGCCGCCCGTTTCCCTCGAATGGCTCTTGTCCACACGGTAGAAACGCTCGAATATCCTTGCCTGATGCTCGGGAGGAATGCCGATGCCGTTGTCGGATACCTTAAGTATGCAGCCCGTGTCGGTCTTTTCAAGAGAAAGCTCTACCTTGCCGCCCTTGTTGTTGTACGCAATGGCGTTGTCGCAGAGATTGCAGACCATTTCGTGAAGAACAGGCTTGACACCAAGCATTTTCACCTTGTCAAGGGAGCTTTCAAGGGTAATTTCACGGCTCTGAGCCTTTTCACTCAGCTCCGAGACTACGCTTCGGCATATGTCATCAAGGCTTACTTCCTCAAATTCACGCACAAGGTCGCCCTCATCAAGACGGGATATTTTTATGATATCCTCGATAAGTGCAAGAAGTCTTACGGCTTCCGAGTGTATCTTTCCCGCAAAATGGGGGATATCCTCGGCTTTGACGATGCCTTTTTCGATTATCTCCGCCGCACCCATAATGGAGGTCAGGGGAGTTTTCAGCTCGTGGGACACGTTTGCGGAAAATTCCTGCCGCATTTTCTCCGATGTTTCCTTGTCGGTCACATCGACGATGAAAAGCACTGCGCTGTATTTCCTTGCGTCGTTTACAGGGCTTGCGGTAAGGCTGTAAAATCTGCCGTCCTTTTCAAGAAGTCCGCTGCCGTGTTCGCCGTCAAGTGCTGCCTCAACAGCGTCAAGATATGTCTTTTCACGGCACAGACGGGTGTAATTTCCCGTGGCTGTGTTTCCGAGGATACGCTGTGCGGCTGCGTTTGCGGAAAGGATATTCCCGCCGCTGCCGAAGATGACAAGTCCCTCACTCATATTCTCCGTAATGCAGGCAAGCTCGCTTTTCTGCTCGGAGAGCTTGTCTATCTGGCTGTTTATCTTCTCATTCTGCTTGTCCATTCTCGAAAGCAGGGGAGAAAGCTCATCATAGGTGTTGTTTTCGGCGGGGGAGTCAAGGTCAAGTGCGTTTATGGGACGGATAATAGACCGTGTGAGGGTACCTGCGATAAACAGCGATATCACGAAAATTAGCACTGCCGCAAGGATAAGCCACAGCGTCATATGACCCACGATGCCGAGAACGCTTTTTGTGGTGTTGGCAATTCTCAGAATGCTGCCGTCTGCAAGCCTTACTGCATAGTAATATGTGTGTTCCCCAAGGGTGTCGGAGGCTCTCAGAGCCGTGCCCGTGCCGTTCTGAAGGGCTTCGGCTATCTCGGGGCGGTCAAGGTGATTGCCCATTTCCGAGACCTTTGAGAAATTATCGTAAAGCACCGTTCCGTCAGCGGCAACAAGAGTTATCCTGTTTCCGCTGCCCGTTCCCGCTGCGGATATGTACTTTGAAAAAGCGTCATTGTCCGTGAAGCTGTCCGCAGCAGAAGAAACTATCTTCGCTTCATTCCTTATCTGGACTCTCAGCTCTTCGGTCATTGCGTTGTACATTACTCCCGTGATGCACACCAGGGACAGTATCAGCGCAATGAGAGAGCCTGTGAATATGCTTAAAAAAATTCGGTTTTTCATCTTCATTTAGTGATGCCGACCTTTCTGCTATCCGCAAATTTTATACCCGACACCACGGACAGTCTTGATTATCTCAGACCCTGCACCAAGCTTCTGACGGAGAGTTTTGATATGTACATCAACCGTTCTCGTTTCGCCTGCGCAGTCGTAGCCCCAGATGCTTTCAAGGAGATTGTCACGGGTCAGCACGGCATTCCTGTTTTTCATAAGTATGCGGAGCAGCTCAAATTCTTTCAGCGTAAGCTCCGCAGGCACGCCGTTCACGGTGACTGTGTGACGGCGGACATCAAGCTCAACGCCGCCGCAGGAAAGTATATCTCCCCCCGCAAGGCTTTCCGTGCGCTCCGCACGTCTGAGCACAGCCTTTATCCTTGCGATGAGCTCCATCATACCGAAGGGCTTTGAGATGTAGTCGTCAGCGCCGCAGTCAAGTCCCGTTACCTTGTCGTATTCGGAGTTTTTCGCCGTTACCATTATCACGGGGAAGTCATAGCCGCCCCGTCTCAGACGCTTCATTATCTCGATGCCGTCCTCACCCGGGAGCATTATGTCAAGGAGCAAAAGCTGTGGGATATCCCCACCCGAAAGGGCTTCAAAAAGCTTTTCGCCGTTTTCAAAGCCCTTTGCTTCAAAGCCTGTGGTCTTTAAGGTGTAAAGCACAAGCTCTCTTATGCTGCTGTCGTCCTCCGCATAGTATATCATTCATTCTGCCGTCCTTTCGTCGGGAGTTAAGTTATCAGAAATTTTCGTGCTCTCCCGTTATTGAAAATGCCACCCACTCGGCAATATTAGTGGCGTGGTCACCAATGCGTTCCAGATATTTTGCTATCATAACGATGTCAAATACCGTCTCGCCCAGTCCTGCATTTTCTGCTATCATATTTATTATATCACCTTTTATCTTGATAAACAAGCCGTCGACCTCATCATCTGCAAGAATTACGGATTTTGCACCCTCGATATCCTGCTTTACGAATGCGTCAACGCTGGCTGTGACCATTTTTATAGCCGCCTCAGCCATATGTGCAATGTCAGTTCTGCACTGAGTTCCCGCCTTGTCTATCTCGCAGTACTTGATGAGATTTGCGATATCCGCCGCCTGGTCGCCGATACGCTCCATATCGGTTATCATTTTCAGTGCGGAGGAAATCGTGCGGAGATCTCTTGCCACAGGCTGCTGCTGGAGGATAAGCTTCATACAAAGCCCCTCGATGCTGCGCTCCATATGGTCGATCTCACGCTCGGTCTCCTTAACGCCCTCAACGAGCTTTGTATCGTTATTGAGCAGTGCCTTTACCGCCATTGATATAGCGGTCTCGCAGTCCGCACCCATTTTTATGAGCTGCGTGTTCAGCTCTTCAAGCTGTAATTCAAATCTGTTTCTCATAGGGATCCCCTTTCACAAAATTAACCGAAACGACCTGTGATATAGTCCTCCGTGCGCTTGTCTGCGGGGGCGGAGAAGAGCTTTTCGGTCTCGTCATATTCCACTATCTCGCCAAGGAGGAAGAATGCGGTGCGGTCGGAAATTCTCGTTGCCTGCTGCATATTATGTGTAACGATGACGATAGTGTATTTTTCCTTGAGGCTTATTGCAAGATCCTCTATCTTGTTTGTGGAAATGGGGTCGAGGGCAGATGTGGGCTCGTCCATAAGGAGCACATCAGGCTCAACGGCAAGGGCACGGGCAATGCAGAGTCTCTGCTGCTGACCGCCCGAAAGACCGAGAGCGCTTTTTTTCAGACGGTCTTTCATTTCATTCCATATAGCCGCATCGGTAAGGGATTTTTCAACTATCTCGTCAAGCTTTGTTTTGGAATGAATGCCGTGGGTTCTGGGGCCGTAGGCGATGTTGTCATAAACGCTCATTGGGAATGGGTTCGGCTTCTGGAATACCATACCGACCTTTTTTCTGAGAAAGTTCACGTCCATACCGTCGTAGATATCCTCACCGTCAAGGAGGACCTTTCCGTCGATCACGCAGCCCTCGACCAGGTCGTTCATACGGTTAAGGCTTTTGAGCAGGGTGGATTTTCCGCAGCCCGAGGGACCGATAAAAGCGGTTATCTCGCCTGTGGGGATTTTTATGGAAACATCTTTGAGTGCGTGGAATTTTCCGTAATGGAGATTTAAATGTTCAATTTCAAACTTATTCATCTGAGAGTTCCTTTCAGACACATATCAGAACCTGTCTTCACAAGCATATGCGCACGTCTTTTCGGCAAATTTTGCCGCAGACTGCGTTAAAAATCCTTGCCGGGCGACAGCCCGCCTGCGGATTTTTGCCTTGTCTGCAACAAAATTATGCTCGAAAATCCGCACACATTTCTTATGAAGAAAGGTTCTTATTTAGCGAGCTTTTTGGCGATAAATGATGACAGCATATTGATGAGCACCACGATTATGAGGAGCACAACTGCCGTTGCATAGGACTGCTCTGCGGCAAGTCCCTCGTTCCACAGTGCATAGAGATGAACTGCAAGGGTCCTGCCCGAGCCCATAAGATTTTTGGGTATCTGAGCCACTGTGCCTGCGGTGAAGATAAGAGCGGCAGTCTCTCCTGCGATACGTCCGATCGCAAGGATAACGCCTGCAAGTATTCCGGGAACGGCGGAGGGGAGGACTACTGTGAAAACAGTCCTGAGCTTTCCTGCGCCGAGACCGAAGCTGCCCTCACGGTAGCTGTCGGGAACGCTCCTCAGCGCCTCCTCGGTGGTTCTCATAATAAGGGGGAGTATCATTATCGCAAGTGTCAGAGCGCCTGCAAGCATCGAATAGCTCCATTTGAGCTTTGTTACGAAAAGAAGATATCCGAAAAGTCCGTAAACGATAGAGGGAATGCCCGAAAGGGTCTCGGTGGTTATTCCCACAAGTGTCACAAGCTTGTTTCCTCTTTTGGCATACTCAGTGAGGTAAACTGCGGAGAAAACTCCGAGGGGTACGGCAATGAGCAGTGATACAAGGGTCATAACGATAGTGTTCACAAGGGCAGGGAACAGGGACATATTTTCGGTGTTGTATTCCGCTGCGAACAGGTCAAGGGACAGGTGGGGGATACCCTTGTAAAGAATGTATATAACGATGCTCAGAAGAGACAGGAGGGTTATTCCCGCAGCCAGCCACACAGCTCCCCCAAGGAGCACTGACTGTATCTTTGAGCCTGCCGATGCTTTGGAAGATGATGTCCTTTCGGCAGGAACAGCCGCAGCTGAAACGTCATTCATATGTGTTCCTCCTTATCAGTTGTTTGCGGCCTTTCTCTTGATGACCGAGAATGTGAGATTTATCATCAGAATAAACACGAAAAGCACGACCGCCGTTGCAATTAGGGCTTCTCTGTGCAGGTCTGTGGCATAGCCCATTTCAAGGACGATGTTTGCGGTCATAGTTCTTACGCCCTGAGTGAGCTTTTCGGGTATGATCGCCTGATTTCCCGCAACCATTACCACCGCCATAGTTTCGCCCACAGCACGTCCCAGACCGAGGATAACAGCAGCAAGTATTCCCGACTTAGCCGCAGGGAGAACTGCGAAAAATACGCTTCTTTCGTGGCTGGCACCCAGTCCGAGGGAGCCCTCGTAATAGCTTTCGGGAACGGCTCTTATGGCGCTTTCGGAAACTCCGATTATTGTGGGGAGTATCATTATTCCGAGAACCACAGATGCAGCCAGCATACTCGTTCCGCTGCCGCCGAAAAGCTTTCTGATGAGGGGGACTATCACCATAAGTCCGAAGAAGCCGTAAACTACCGAGGGGATACCCGCAAGCAGCTCTATGGCAGGCTTTGCGACCTTGTATATTCCCTTGGGGCAGAATCTTGCCATAAAAACGGCGGTGAGAATGCCTATGGGAACGCCTATCAGCATAGCGCCTGCGGTAACGTAAAGGCTGCCGATTATCATAGGGAATATGCCGTAAATGTCATTGGAGGGTTTCCAGCTTGTGCCGCCCAGGAATTTCCCGAAGCCTATCTCGGCAATTGCGGGAATGCCGTTTGCGAAGAGAAACACGCAGATGAGCACTACCGCCAGTATTGATATGCAGGCGGATAATGCAAATACGACCTGCATCGCCTTTTCTTTAAAATTATTCATACAGTAAGCCAAGCTCCTTTTCATTTGCAAAATCCGCCCCGATGATGATGTATCCCCGAGGCGGACTTTGCATTTAGGAATTTTTTTAGTCAACAAGGCTCTCCCAAGTGGTGATCTTGCCTGTGTAGATGTCCTTTACCTCATCTGCTGTAAGCTCGGCGACGGGGTTGTCATTGCTTACGATAACGGTGATGCCGTCCATTGCGATAACGGTGTTAAGAGCACCCTTTTCGATCTCGCTGTCCTTAAGCTCTCTTGAAGCCATACCGATGTCGCAGATCCCGTCAACGGCGCTGTTAACGCCTGTGGTGGAGTCGCTCTGGTTGATCTCAACAGTAACATCGGGGTTAACTGCTGTGTAAGCTTCCTTGAGCTTTTCCATAACAGGTGTAACGGAGGAGGAGCCTGCTACTGTAACAGTGCCGCTCTGCTTTGTTCCGGAATATGCAGGAGCATCGGAAACGGGGATATATTTCTCGCCTTCGATCACAGCCTGTCCGTCAGCGGACATAATGAAGTCGATGAAATCCTGTGCAAGAGGGGTGATATTTGCGGTGGTAACGATATTGAAGGGACGGGAGATCTTATAAGTACCGTTCTTGATGTTGTCAACGGTAGCCTCTGCGCCGTCGATGTCAAGAGCCTTTACGGTGTCATCGAGAGCACCGAGGGAGATGTAGCCGATAGCATATTCATTCTGAGATACGCTTGTTTTCATAACGCCTGTGCTCTGTGTGATAGCGGCGGTGTCAATGGTGTAGTCGATCTTCTCGCCTGCGTCATTCTTCTGCTCAACGCCGAAGAGCTCAACGAAAGCGCCTCTTGTTCCCGAGCCGTCCTCTCTGGAGATAACGGCGATATCGGAATCAGCCTTGAAATTGCTTGCTGCGGCTGATGTATTGCCGCCGTTGTCGGCTGCTGCCTGTGTGTCAGATGTGCTTCCGCAGGCTGCAAGAGCGCCTGTGAGTGCCATAGCGGCAGCTGCTGCAAGGATCTTCTTAACTGTGTTTTTCATAATGAAACTTCCTTTCATCGGACCCCTTGTCCGAATTTCTTTATTTGATCGCTTCCTTTGCGGTATGTCTATATGATACACCCCCAATGTAAAATCCGAAATGTGAGTTATGTAAAATCGGGGTAAAATCGTAAAAGCAGGATATTTCTCATTAAGTACAATATGTAAAATGTAAAAAATATGCAAAAAAGCCGTGTACCCGAAGGCACACGGCTTGATATTACGCTGTTTTATTCTTTGTCCGTATCCATTACGGCGCTCACGCAGTCCTCGCAGGCTTTCACCTGATTTAAAAGGGAGGAAGCATATTCGGGATAGTGCTCGGAAATGGAATTGGTAGTTATCTGAACGCTCTGCATAGCTCCGTTTTTGGCGGCAGTTTCGGCGGTTGCTTTTTTTAGCTCCATAGCGGCTAAGGTGTAGCCGTCAGCAGCTGGGGAATCCACGGTGAAAAAGCGGCGGTCATTTTTGGGATTGGCGGAGTATATCACTCTGAAAATGCGGTACACAGCAAGGCTGAGATAGCCTCTCACGCTTTTTTCGAGAGCGGCATCTTCAAGGGCATTGAGCATTGAGAAAATAAGTCTGCCTGAGTCAACTATCATCTTCTGAGGGGAAGTAAGGTCGCCCTCGGTACGGGGAGCGGTCTTTTCGGCAGAGCTGTCAGTCTTGCCCATAGGCTCGGCGCAGCGCCCCAAAAGATAGTCGCAGGAAACATTGTAATAGTCGGCAGTTTTTACGAGAAATTCAAGTCCGCATTCTCTTATGCCCTTTTCGTAGTGGGACAGGAGAGCCTGAGAAACTCCGAGGTCGGCGGCAGCCTGCTTTTGGCTTATATTGCGCTCCTTGCGGAGCAGAGTAATTATACGGGGAAAATCCGTATTCACAAAAGCACCTCCGCCCAAAAAATGTTTTCCGTCAAGGGAAAATAACTCTACATAATGTAAATTATATAACATAACGTACAATTTGTAAAGGGCTTTTTCGTCAAAAGGTCATATATAAGTGTAAACTTTCTGTGAACGGCATTTCCTGCGGAGGATCATTGCCGCATATAGCATATGATTTGCGGTGCTGTAATACCAATAACCAATAAAACTGTAGACAAAAAATCTTCGCATAATCCATATACGCAAGATTATGCTCGGTTTTTTGTACAGTTTTTAATTGGTTCTTAGTATAAAACGGTTTATGGCGCATAATATCTTTGATTTGTTCGGATCGAAATTTAATTTTGCTTGGATTTGCATACTCTCTAACAAACCCAAGCAAAATTATAAATCAAACCAATCAAATCAAACATAAAAATGTGGGGGACTGAAAAACCGTCCCCCACAAACATTACCCCGCATCATAAAACACCTTGTACTTCTTCTCCGAGTGGGAATAAGCACTCATCACCAGCCCGATACCGATGTACATAGAAAGTGTCGATGTGCCGCCCTGGCTGAGAAAGGGCAGCGGCACACCGATAACGGGCATTACACCGAAAACCATTCCCAGATTCAGTATGCAGTGAATGCATATCATTGCGTAAACTCCCACGCAGAGGTATTTTCCCGAATCGTCCTTTGCAATGCGTGAGTCCGCCATAATTTTCAGGCAGATGTAGGTGAGTACGGCAACCACCGCCATACAGCCCACAAATCCTAAGGTCTGACCAATGTATGTGAATATAAAGTCATTTGCTGCCTCGGGGACTTTTACATATTCGCCGCCGAAAAGCCCCTTTCCGAATATCTGCCCCGAGCCGAGAGCAGTCTTGCTCACACGCTGATGATAGCCGATGCCCAGAGGGTCGAGCTCATCATCGAAAAGTACCAGAAATCTTGTTTTCTGAAAGGGTTTCATCACCCTTGTCCACACGAAATATACCGCAAAGGGCAGCGCTGCGGCACAGGGGAGAATATATTTCCAGCTGATGCCCGCCGAAAACATCATTATCACGAATATCATCAGGAATACGCTTGCCGTGCCGTCATCGCCCTGCAAAACAACTATGAGAGTGGGTATGGCTCCGTGAGCGCAGAGGAGAAGCACGTTTGACAGCCTGTTTATCTTGTCCCCCACCTTTGAAAGATGAAGCGAAAAGGTGGTGACAAAGGTTATCTTCAAAAGCTCCGAGGGCTGTAGGGTCATAAACCCGAGATCTATCCACGCCCTGTCACCGTAGACCTCGATGCCGAGGCTTGTGAATACAAGAAGTGACAGGATTATTGACACGGGGGCGTAGAGCACCCATAATTTCAGTATTTTATTATAGTCCATAGCGGACAGCATAAGTGCAATGACCCAGCCCACCGCCACCGCCGCAGCCTGAGTTTTATACAGCGAGGAGCTGACCTCGATAGTCGCAGCACCGTTTGCCACAAGGGAATACAGCAGCACAACGCTGAAAACGGAGAGTGCCGCCGCAAGGAACAGCATTTTGTCGAGCCTGCGGAAATACTGACCGATCCGTGCAAAAACAGCTTTCATATTTTTCCTGTCACTTCCTTTCCGACATTTTTTTCAGTGATATTATTATAGCACATAACGGTGAGCTTTTTCAATAGATATGAGATATTAATTCACTTACAAAAGGGTAACAAAAAAGCGGACAGAAAAACCTGTCCGCTCAAAAATCATATCACTGTGCCACAAGCCTGTTTCGTCCCGATTCCTTGCCCGCATAAAGCAGGTGGTCGGCACGGTTTATGGTCTCATCGGGAGTTTCGCCCTTTTTCATCTCTGCCGCACCCACGGTCACGGTAACGGGAACACGCTTGCCCTCCCACATATATTCGCTGTCACGTATCCCGATGATGAGCTTTTCAAGGAAATCCCTTGCATCGCTGAGCTCCGTCTCGGGCAGGATTATGAGAAATTCCTCGCCGCCCCATCTTGATGCAAAGCCCTTCTGCTTTTCGGAGCGCTCACGTATCAGCGCCGAAAGCTCCTTTAATACCATATCTCCGCAGGCGTGACCGTAGCCGTCGTTTATCTTCTTGAAATAGTCGATGTCCGCCATTGCAACGGTGTAGCCCTTGTTCTGGGCAAGGAGCCTGTCTATCGCCTTGCGGCAGCTGCGGCGGTTAAGAAGAGATGTGAGCGGGTCACGCTCAACAAGGTCCCTCAGGCTGTATCTCAGGGCATTCGCACTGCACGCAATGTCGCCCACCTCATCGGTGCGGCTGAGAATATCGAGGGACAGGTCTGCGCCGAAATCGCCGTTTGCCACCTTTTCCATAAAGTCTCTCACCTGGAGCAGGCTTTTTACAAGCTTTGACGAGAATATCTTGAAAATGACCAGAACAACTGCCAGGACAACTGTGCTTATTACAGTAAATCCCGTGATTATTCTGCGCATATTGCTCCGTGCAGCGTCAAGAGGTCTGCCTGCAAATATCATTCCCACCACCTTTGCGGAGGAATCGGTTATGGGCATATAGTATCCCGCATATTTTTTATTGTTTATCGTAATGCCGCTGAAATAGCATTCCTTTCCCTTGGTCAGAACAGTTTCGATGACCTTTTCATCGGCAGCTGTGCCTGTTATAAAGCTGCCGTCGCTTCGCTTGACAGTGGTGAATATACGCTTGCTGCCCCAGAAAATGGTAAAATCCACATCGGTCGTGCTGGATATCATATTGGTCACGGTCTGAAATTCGGAATTGGTAAGCATTGCTTTTCCTTTGTAAAGGGAGCCGTTTTTCATATGGTAATCGCCGTGATATTCGGTGTCATAGAGAAGATACAGTGAATGTGCGGCGTAATTTACCTCGTTTTTGATTCCGTCCTCGGTGGCATAATATATCATTGCCGCACCCGCCACAGTGATAGTCACACAGATCATAACTGCGGTCAGTGCTATAAGCTTAAGTATTGTGGCTGTAAGACCGCTTCGTTTTTTCATAGCTTGTCACGCTTATGTATGAAGCGTATTCTCCTTTCCGTGTTGTCCACTGGAAATGTTACCTTTTTTTATATTATACAACATTTTTTTATAAATTGCAATACCTTTTTGGAATTTTTATGCCGCAATTTGTGAAAAGCTTTACATAATTTTGAAATTTCTGAATATATGCAATATCTGCTCCGCAACAGAATGCAAGCACCGACAGCTGCATATAATAATCGGAAGAGGTGAATGATATGGGACGTAGGAATTTTATTTTATGTTCGGTGCTTCTTGCGGCTGCGCTTATATTGCTTTTCTCGGAGGAAAATTATCTCCCCGCATCGGAAAATGTGCGTACAGAGGTGTCACTTCCCGCAATAATGTATCACAGCGTACTCAAAGACCCTGCGAGGACGGGGGAGTATGTGGTTACACCCCAAAGCCTTGAAAATGACCTGAAATATCTCTCTGAAAAGGGCTACACTGCCGTATCACCCGAGGAGATCGCTGACTTTGCGGATGGAAAGGGCGGTCTCCCCGAAAAGTCTGTGCTCATAACCTTTGATGACGGTCATCTGAACAATATCACATATGCCCTGCCGCTCCTAGAAAAGTACGGTATGAGGGCGGTGGTAAGCCCCACGGGGGCATTTACGGTGCAGTCGGAAAAGGAAAATGACCCAAACCCTGCCTATGCATATATGACCCGAGAGGACGCAAGGGCTCTTTCCGAGGGCGGCGTGTTTTCCGTGGGCTGTCACACCTATAATATGCACAGTATGAACGGCAGGAGGGGAGCTGCAAAGAACAAATGGGAAAGCGACGAGGAATATGTCCGTATTTTTGCCGAGGACACGGACAAATGGCTTGATATCTTCGGCGGCGGACATCTTGTTTATGCATATCCCTACGGAGCGGTGTCAGGAGAGGGCTTCGGGGTGCTTAAAGACAGGGGCTTCCGCATAATACTCACCTGTCGTGAGACGGGAAATACCGTCACATCTGACGGGAGTATGAAAGATGAACTCATCATTATAGACAGATATAACCGCTCGGGTTTTGTGCAGACTGACGAATTTATGGAGAAATGCGGAATAATCTGATTTTAGTATTGACAAACAAATAAAAGTGTGGTATTCTATAAATATACCAAACGAGTATAATTAAACCCAATAAAATAAATGTTTAAAACGGAGGAAATTTAATATGAAAAAGTTTGTCTGTTCTGTATGCGGCTATGTTTATGAGGGCGAGGCTGCTCCCGAAAAATGTCCCCAGTGCAATGCTCCCGCTTCCAAGTTTAATGAGGTAAAGGAAGACGGCGGTCTTCAGTTTGCCTGCGAGCATATTGTGGGCATCGCAAAGGAAGTTGATGACAAGGAGATCATCGACGGTCTCAATCAGAACTTTATGGGCGAGTGTACAGAGGTAGGTATGTACCTTGCAATGTCCAGAGTTGCCGACAGAGAGGGTTATCCCGAGGTCGCAGAGGCTTACAAGAGGATCGCATACGAAGAGGCTGAGCACGCTGCAAAGTTTGCAGAGCTTCTGGGCGATGTTGTTACCGACTCCACCAAGAAGAACCTTGAAATGAGAGTTATGGCTGAGCACGGCGCAACTCAGGGCAAGCTTGACCTTGCTGCAAGGGCAAAGAAGCTGAACCTTGACGCTATCCACGACACCGTTCACGAAATGGCTAAGGACGAAGCACGTCACGGCAAGGCATTCCAGGGACTTCTGAACAGATATTTCAAGTAATTTACAAATCATTTCTGATTTCCTATCCTAATAACGAGATCCGCTTCTGTCAGCGTGACAGGAGCGGATTTTGCTTTATTTCCTTAAAATCACATTAAAACAGCATAAATATTTGCCGTAATATACAAAAAAACGTTGACAAAAAAAGAATGAGGTGTTATTATTATAGTATAAAAGGGGATAATGCCCCAAATAAATTCACGGAGGTCATAAAAATGCCAGTAAGCTTACAAAAGGGTCAGAAGGTTGATCTGACAAAGGGTAATCCCGGTCTTAAGAAAATTATGGTAGGTCTCGGCTGGGACGTTAATCAGTATGACAACGGTGCTGACTTCGACCTTGATGCCAGTGCGTTTCTTCTCGGAGACAACGGCAAGGTAGCTTCCGACAGCGATTTCGTTTTCTACGGCAATCTTGCTCACAGCAGCGAATCCGTTATCCATCAGGGCGACAACCTGACAGGTGAGGGCGAGGGCGATGATGAGCAGATACTCGTTGACCTCTCAAAAGTCCCTGCGGGCGTTTCAAGAATAGCCTTCACCGTTACTATCTATGAAGCTGAGGAGCGCAGACAGAATTTCGGTCAGGTCTCCAACGCATTCATCAGAATAGTTGACGATGTAACAGGCAGTGAGATGATCAGATACGATCTTGGCGAGGACTTCTCCATTGAGACTGCGGTGGTCGTCGGCGAGCTTTACAGACACAACGGCGAATGGAAGTTCAATGCTATCGGCAGCGGCTTCAACGGCGGTCTTGCGGCGCTCTGCCGTCAGTATGGCGTAAACGTATAAAAAAACACAGCGGTTTCCTTTTACCGTGATGCGAAGCAGAAATTTCCGCTGACTCGGGAATTTCTGCTTTTTGTAAATTCGGTGGCAATTACATAATTATGGTTTTTTCTCTGAGAAAAGTGTGCATAATATTATGGGAACATCTAAGAACCATTTATGTGAATTATCAAACCGAAAGGAAACTTTGCTATGAAAATTACAGGTCTGTCCGAGCGTGAAGCGGCGGAGTCAAGAGAAAAGTACGGAAGCAACAGGCTTTCCGGGGGTGAGAGCGAAAGCTTTTTCGACAAGCTCAGGGAAAACCTCAGCGACCCGATGATAAAAATTCTCATTGCGGCGCTGCTCATTAATGCTGTCATTTATTTTCTGAGCCTGTGGGGGCTTGTGCGGGCGGAGGTAATGTGGTATGAGCCTGTTGGCATCGCCGCAGCCATTGCAATAGCCACCCTTGTTTCCACATTCTCAGAATATAAAAACGAGAACGCTTTCAGGGCGCTGAGAGACGAGGCGGCAAAGATACTTTGCAGGGTGTACCGTGACGGCAGCGTAAAGGAAATACCCTCGGACGACATTGTTGCAGGGGACTTCATAATGCTCGGCGCAGGTGACAGGATACCTGCGGACGGTCACATTTTTGAGGGGAATATCCACGCCGATCAGTCGGTATTGAACGGCGAGTCAAAGGAAGCCCTGAAGCTTGCCCGCCCCGAAGATGTGCCCGAAAATGATGACAAGACGGATCTTCTTGACCCGTACAGGGTTTTCAGGGGAACGGTGGTGTGCTCGGGCAGCGCTGTTATGGTGGCTGACACCGTGGGCGACAGGACTATTTACGGCGGCATTGCGGGGGAGCTTACCTGTGATGATGACAGGGATTCTCCTCTTAAGGTCAAGCTTTCCGCCCTTGCAGGGGGCATATCGAAATTCGGCTACACAGGCGGCGGTGCGATAGCAGTAGCGCTCCTTGTTCACAAGATAGTCTCCGCAGGCAGCTTCGGGGCATATTTTTCCGCAGGTGCGGGAGCTGTTGTGACAGACCTGCTGGACGCACTCATTCTTGCGGTAATAATTATAGTTATGGCGGTGCCTGAGGGTCTGCCCCTGATGATAGCAATAGTTTCGGCGCTCAATATGAAAAAAATGCTGGCGGACAATGTGCTGGTGAGAAAGACATCTGGCATCGAGACCGCAGGCAGTCTTAATATACTTTTCTCCGACAAAACGGGAACTATCACAAAAGGACAGCTTGAAGCGGTGATATTTGCGGACGGAAGCGGCTGTGAATATAAGACCGCCGATGATATCCCCTATGAGCTTGAAAAGCTTGTAAGGCTATGCATCAGCGAAAGCTCCACCGCTGTTATGAGCGGCGGCAGGGCTGTCGGCGGCAACGCCACGGAAAGGGCGGTGCTGAATTTTATCGGTGATACTGCATTTCAAAGCGGTACAAAAAAGCTCTGCACACTTCCGTTCAACAGCGAAAACAAATACTCCGCCGCATCTGTGGAGGGGGAATTTTTCAGCGGCACACTTATAAAGGGCGCACCCGAAAAGCTGCTGCTGCGCTGCTCCCATTATTATGACAAAAACGGTGACAGGCTTCCCCTTGACCGCAGCATAACCGAAAAAAAAGCAGATATGCTTGCAGCACGGGCGATACGTGTGCTTGCCCTTGCGGTATGCACCGAGCTTCTCCCCGATGACGGCGCAGAGCTTCCCGAGGGGGATTTCACGCTCCTCGGCATAATCGGTATACGTGACGAGGTGCGTCCCGAGTCGAGGACAGCCATTGAGGAAGTCCGTGAAGCGGGCGTGCAGGTTGTGATGATAACAGGGGACCGCCTTGACACGGCTTCCGCAATTGCCGCAGACGCAGGACTTCTCACGGGGGATAAAAACGAGCTTGTGCTCACCTCCGCAGAGCTTTCCGAGATGTCGGACGATGAGCTGAAAAAGCGGCTGCCCGATATCCGTGTCATAGCAAGAGCGCTGCCCTCGGACAAATCAAGGCTTGTGCGCATTTCCCGGGAGCTTGACCTTGTTGCGGGAATGACGGGGGACGGCGTGAACGACTCTCCCGCTCTGAAAAAAGCCGATGTGGGCTTTGCAATGGGCAGCGGCACAGAGGTGGCAAAGGAAGCCTCGGACATCGTTATCCTCGACGATAATTTCAGCTCCGTGGGCAAGGCTGTGCTTTACGGCAGGACGATATTTTCATCTATCCGCAAATTTATCGTTTTCCAGCTCACCATAAATATCTCGGCGGTGGCGATATCCTTTATTGCCCCCCTCCTCGGAATGGATAATCCCCTGACCATTACCCAGATACTGTGGGTAAACCTTGTAATGGACACCCTTGCGGCTCTTGCGTTCGGCAGCGAGCCCGCACTGTCACGGTATATGAGGGAAAAGCCCCGTTCAAGGCGTGAGCCTATCATCAGCCCCTATATGAAGACCGAGCTGATAACGGGTGCGGCGTGGATAACGGCACTGAGCCTGCTGTTTCTCGCAACGGGCATTGATCTGTCCGACGGGTCGCTGAACACAGGCGGTCTTATCGGCAGATCTTTCCGCAGCTATAACGGCACGGGTACGGAGTATCTTCTCACTGGCTACTTTGATTTCTTTATCCTCTCGGCGGTGTTCAACGCATTCAACGCAAGGACTGAGAAGCTGAACATTTTCGACAGCATCGGCGACAACAGGAATTTTCTCAGGGTAATGGGCACAATTGCCACCGTGCAGGTCATAATGACATATTTCGGCGGAAAGGTGCTGGGCTGCTACGGGCTGAACCTTGCCGAATGGCTCACAGTTCTTGTAATGTCCCTGTCCGTTATTCCCGTTGATATGATAAGAAAGGCTGTTGTCAGCCGAAAAAAATAACGTTTTGAACATCTTCCGCAGATAAGCGGAGATGTTACATACAAATAAAAAAACAATCCCGAAAGGACGGTAAATAATTATGGCAGTAAATCTTCAGAAGGGTCAGAAGATCGACCTTACAAAGGGCAATCCCGGACTTAAGCACGTTATGGTGGGCCTCGGCTGGGACGAGGTCAAAAAGGGCGGCATTCTCGGCGGACTTTTCGGCGGTCATCAGGACATTGACTGCGATGCATCGGCTATACTCATCACCGAGAGCACAGGCAAGCTTTCAAGCAAGAATGACCTGGTTTATTTCGGCAATCTCACCCACAATTCGGGCGCTGTAAAGCATATGGGCGATAACCTCACAGGTGCAGGAGACGGCGACGATGAACAGATATTCGTTGACCTTTCAAAGCTTCCCGCTCAGTATTCCAAGATAATCATTGTGGTAAATATCTACGAAGCAAGAGCCCGCAGACAGGATTTCGGTATGATAAAGAACGCATTCATCAGGCTTGTTGACTCCGACAAAAATCAGGAGCTCTGCCGCTATGACCTGTCCGAAAATTACAACGGAATGACCTCTATGATATTCGGTGAGCTTTACCGTCACAACGGTGAATGGAAATTCTCAGCTATCGGTCAGGCAACTGCCGATGACGGTCTTGGTGCACTTATCAGAAGATATAACTGATATATTCATATTCTGAAGCTATGCATATGCGCCTGCTGTGAAAACGGCAGGCGCATCAGACTGTCGAAAAAGCAGCATAATGGAAAAAGTTGCACAAATAAACTCAACAGTAAAAGTTTCGTCCACCTTTTCAAAGGTGGCGGGGTCGAGGGGTGGAGCCCCTCGTCGCCCTCCGCAG
>CAKSPU010000007.1 GCA_934486875.1 uncultured Oscillospiraceae bacterium | reverse complement strand
AAGGATCATATTAAGAACCTGTCTTCACAAGCATATGCGCACGTCTTTTCGGCAAATTTTGCCGAAAAGTCGTGCGCATTTCTTATGAAGACAGGTTCTAACTCATTTATTCAGTTTGGACTCCTCTGCATCAATAATGCTCATAAGCTCGCTTATTGCCTTGCTGTTGTTTTTCTTTTTCGGGGGAGCAAGCTTCTCCTTGGGGATAACTGCCTGCTCGGGGATATTCTTGGCTTCCCTGACTATTTTATCCTCACGGACAGCCTTGGGTTCATATGCCTTGACTTCCTCTGTCTTTTCAGCTGCGGGGATTTCGGCATTTGAAGCAGTCTCGGCAATTTTTTTCGGGATAACATCGCTCATAAATGCGGGAGCTGCCGATTCTTCTGCGGGTTTGCTTTCATACAGGGGCTTCTTTTCATCTTCCGATGTATATTCGGAGAAGAAATTGTCGGTGTGGGGAGTTTTTACGGGCTTTACCACAGATGCGCCCTTTTTGACGTTATTGCCGCCCTTTTTGTCTGTATAGCCCTCGTATGTAAACAGTGGAGTACCCTCCTCACGGACTGCGGTAAGACCTGCTTTGCCGTTCTTGTCAACGCTCAGAACTGATTTTTCCTGTACGGGTTCGGGCTCGGGAGCAGGTGCGGGTGTGGTAAACACTGCGGGCTCTTCAAAGAAGAAATCTTTGCCTGTGTCATCATCGGCGGTCATTATCTCATCAAGCTCATCAAGGGAAACAGCCTCTTCCTGGTGTCGCTTAACATTGATTATCCTTACCACCTGGAATATGATTATTATAAGGCTGGGGATAATTATTACAAGCATTATGCCGAAGGTGGAGGTCGCAAAATCCAGCACGGCTCCGAATGTGCTGCTCTGGCTTGTGGCTCTTGCAATGACATTTTCTGCGGGTATCTTGAAGGTGTCATTTGCGGGAGCTGTGTCGAACTTCACCACATAGGACATCTCGCCGTTTTCGTTTACAAGCTGGACAACTCGTGTAAGCACCGTGTCCTCGCCTATCTGACAGATTACCACGCTGCCCACCTTGATATTTTCAAGATCGCCTGTTTTTCCGATAACAACGGTGTTCTGAGGGATCTTGGGCTCCATTTTAACCGCCTTTGTGTGGTAAAAGGTGTAGCCGAAAATATTGGGTGCGGCTCCGTTGCCGCTGAATGAAAAATACAAAAAGAGCATTCCTGCGATAAGGAGTATAAGAATACCGATAACAATGCCCTCGATTATGTTGACTGCCGAACTCTTTTTATTTTTTTTCTTAGCCATAGCAACCTCCGCTTAAAAAGTTTTTCTCGCATCAGCGATATCTTTCTTTATTATAACATATAATGTGTCAAATTACAAATGTTTTTTTGATATATCCGAATTTTTTGTTTTTGGTGTAATAATTTTTATATCCGCAGGCATAAAATCAATTAAAACAAAAAAATCGGAGAGCATTATGGAAAATATCAACGCTGTTTTGTGGGGACCGTTTACAATCGGTATCATACTTCTGGGCGGCATATATCACACCATTAAAAGCAGATTTATTCAGTTAAGACTCTGGAGACATCTCGGGGGTAATGGGAAAAATACCGCCAAAGCCGTTGCCTCTGCCCTTGCCGCATCTATGGGAACGGGAAATATAACAGGCTGTGCCGCAGCAATATCTGCGGGGGGGATCGGAGCGGTTTTCTGGATGTGGGTATCTGCTTTTCTGGGAATGGGGCTTGCCTATTCGGAAAACAGGCTCGGCTGGGAATATGCCGCAAAATATCACAGTGATGCAGGACCTATGCTTTACATAGAAAAGGGACTTGGATCGAAAAAGCTTGCCCTTGTCTACGCCGCTGCCTGCCTTTGCGCCGCCCTTGCTATGGGCTGTATGAGCCAGACCGCTGCATTTTCGGAAGCGGTCCGGGAGACAGGACTGATGCCGAAGCAGGCGGCTGGGGTGTTGTCTGCCATTGCGGCGGCGGCGGTGATATTTTCATCTGAGAAGGCTTCCGATGCTGCAATGAATGCCGCAGAAAAGCTTGTGCCCGTAATGGGACTGCTTTATGCGGGCGGGTGCGTGATACTGATAGGGGCTGCGGGAAAAAATGTTTTCGGAATGACCGGGGATATCGTCCGTGACGCATTCACATTCAGGGCGGCGGCAGGGGGGATATTCGGCACTGCGGTGTCAAAAGCGGTTTCGGTGGGACTTCGGCGTGGGATATTCTCAAATGAAGCGGGAATGGGCAGCTCGGTGCTCGTTCATAGCGGCGCAGGCTTTTGCTCGCCCGAAAGTATGGGTGCGTGGGCTGCTTTTGAGGTTTTCCTCGACACGATAGTGTGCTGCACTCTCACCGCCTTTGCCCTTATTTCATCGGGCAGGGATACTCTCTCCGAAGCTTTCTCCCTCTGCTTCGGAAGATTCGGTGGAGGATTTGTCTGCCTGTGCGTATGCCTTTTTGCCTGGGCATCGGTGCTGGGGTGGTGCTGCTACGGGGAAAAGTGCCTTGATTATCTGACAGGCAGCAAAGCTCCCGTCAGGGGATACAAGATCATTTTCTGTCTCTGCGGTGCCGTGGCGGGACTTGTTTCCCTTGACTTCCTTTTCGGACTTTCGGATATGATAAATGTGTTCCTTATTTTTCCGAACCTCCTTGCGGTGACGGTGCTCACGATGCGAAAAAGATAACGTGGATTATTTTTCTCCTGCGGTTGATTTTTTCGGGGTTATATGTTATAATTAAATCTATATAGATATCGGCTATCAAAGGAGGATAACATAAATGTGCGGAATTGTCGGATTTACAGGCAAAAGACAGGCTGCCCCCATTCTTCTGGAGGGACTGTCCAAGCTTGAATACAGAGGCTATGACTCGGCAGGCATTGCAGTCCGTGACGGGGACGGTAAGACCGAGATCGTCAAGGCAAAGGGCAGGCTCAGGATACTGGAGGAGAAAACCGACAGCGGAAATGCCCTTAAAGGCTGCTGCGGAATAGGTCACACCCGCTGGGCTACCCACGGTGAGCCCTCCGAGGAAAATGCCCACCCCCATACAAGCGATGATATGAATGTTGTTGGTGTTCACAACGGCATTATCGAGAATTATCTTGAAATAAAGGAAAAGCTTCTGAAAAACGGCTACTCTTTTCATTCGCAGACCGACACAGAGATACTTATAAAGCTCGTTGACTATTATTACAAGAAATACAAGGCAGGGCCTGTTGACGCTATCTCAAAGGCAATGGTAAGGGTAAGGGGCTCATATGCGCTGGCTGTAATGTTCAGGGATTATCCCGGCGAGATATTTGCTGCCCGCAAGGACAGCCCTATGGTCATCGGCACGGCTGACGGCGAATCCTACCTCGGTTCAGATGTGCCTGCCATACTCAAATACACAAGAAGCGTTTATTACATAGGAAATCTGGAAATTGCAAGGCTCACGGCAGGCAGTGCGGAGTTTTACAATATTGACGGCGACCCTGTTGAAAAGCAGCCTGTTGAGATAAAGTGGGACGTTGAAGCGGCTGAAAAGGGCGGTTATGCTCATTTTATGCTCAAAGAGATACACGAGCAGCCCAAGGCAGTTTCCGATACCCTTGCATCTGCTGTAAAGAACGGCAAAATCGACCTTTCAGAGGTAGGTCTCACCGATGACGACATCAAGGGCATCGGTCAGATAATCATAGTTGCCTGCGGTTCCTCCTATCACGTGGGAATGGCGGCGCAGTATGTTATCGAGGACCTTGCGAGAATACCCGTCCGTGTGGAGCTTGCTTCCGAGTTCAGATACCGCAGACCCATTCTCAAAAAAGATGACCTTGTAATATTCATCAGCCAGTCGGGTGAGACGGCGGACACCCTTGCGGCTCTCAGAGCTGTTAAGGAAGCTGGCATAAGGACTCTTTCCATAGTAAATGTTGTTGGCAGCCCCATCGCAAGAGAAGCGGACAATGTTTTCTACACCCTTGCAGGTCCTGAGATAGCCGTTGCCACCACAAAGGCATACAGCACTCAGCTTGTTGTTTCCTATATGCTTGCGGTGCAGTTTGCGTTTGCAAGAGGGGAGATTGACGAGGAGAGATACAGCGGGCTTATTGCCGAGCTTATGAGCCTTCCCGAAAAGATGCAGAAGCTTCTTGACGACAAGGAAAGAATACAGTGGTTTGCCTCCAAATTCTCCAATGCCAAGGACATTTTCTTCATCGGCAGAGGAATAGACTATGCGATATGTCTTGAAGGCAGCCTTAAGCTCAAAGAGATAAGCTACATTCACTCCGAGGCGTATGCTGCGGGTGAATTAAAGCACGGGACCATTTCACTTATCGAGGACGGCACACTGGTTGTTGGCGTTCTCACTCAGACCGAGCTTTTTGAGAAAACTATCAGCAATATGGTAGAGGTCAAGAGCCGTGGAGCATATCTTATGGGACTTACGACCTACGGTCATTACAATGTTGAGGACACGGTGGATTTCACCGTTTATTCCCCTCAGACCGACGAGCATTTTACTCCAAGCCTTGCGGTGATACCTCTCCAGCTTATGGCATATTATGTTAGCCTTGCAAAGGGACTTGATGCGGATAAGCCGAGAAACCTTGCAAAGAGCGTTACGGTGGAATAAGACTTTTGGCATACCAAATAAAAAACACCACCCGAGCAGACTGATTTTTTGTCTGCTCGGGTGGTGTTTATACTAATAACCATAAAACTGTAGACAAAGAATCATCGTATAATCCATATATGCAAGATTATGCGATGATTTTTTGCACAGTTTTTATATGATTTCGAATTTAAATTAAAATTCATCTAAAAGTTATTATTAATAACTTTTTATACGCCAACCATTTGATGTATTTACGAAAATCATTTCTGTTTCAATAGTTTCTGAAGTGAAATTATCCGTATTTTTTAGTAATATTGTCACCGTATCACTATGCTCTGAAATAATTTTATAAGTGTATTTATCAGAAATGTCATTACCCTTGCAACCGTCATTAGTATATGTTTCCCCATTAATTTCAATTATTTTAGGGTCGTTGATAATCATTTCCGCCGCTTCATCAGAGTATATACTTTTAACATAAGCTGTCCATTCGTTCCATTCGTTATACTTCTCATCAATCACACGATAATAGTCTAAATCATTAACTGACACTTTACTTTCTTCATCATATTGTAGAGTATCATACATAATGAACGAGTCTATTTGTTGTTTGCCCTGTATTAATGAATTAATCTCTTCATCTGAAATGTAATTCTGAGCACTATTACAACTGCAACACAGAACACTAATAACCAAAACAAACATAAACAGCATTATATTTTTCATATGTTAATTACCCCTTCACGAAAAACATTGCAAGTTGGTACGCTATATTGCTAATTTTCACTCAAAAAGTACCAACTCACAAATGTAATTTTAATTTAGAGCTTTTTGTGCAACTTTTTGTTTTCAGATACGCCTTGGTATAAAAACCGTTATGCTGATGATCAGCCGTTGAGCTCTCCGTGGGAAAGGGCTGTAAGATAAGCATTGATAAATCCGTCAAGGTCGCCGTCCATAACAGCGTTGATGTTGCCGTTCTCATAGCCTGTTCTTGTGTCCTTGGCAAGAGTGTAGGGCATAAATACATAGGAACGTATCTGAGCACCCCAGGCAATTTCCTTTTTAACGCCCTTGATGTCCTCGATCTTGTCAAGATGTTCTCTTTCCTTTATCTCCGCAAGCTTGGAGACGAGCATCTTCATAGCGTAGTCCTTGTTCTGATACTGGCTTCGCTGGGTCTGGCAGGATACTACGATGCCTGTAGGCTTATGGGTGAGACGTACAGCGGAGCTGGTTTTGTTGACCTTCTGTCCGCCTGCGCCGCTGGCACGGTAAAAGTCGATCTCAAGATCCTCGGGACGTATTTCGATATTAAGGTTTGCGCCGTCTATTTCGGGCATAACTTCAAGAGATGCAAAGGAGGTCTGTCTTCTTCCCGATGAGTCAAAGGGTGAGATGCGGACAAGTCTGTGAACGCCGTTTTCACTCTTAAGGAAGCCGTATGCATTGTGACCCTCAACGAGAATCGATGCGGACTTTATTCCCGCTTCATCGCCGTCAAGATAGTCAAGGGTCGTTACCTTGAAGTTGTGGCGCTCTGCCCAGCGGTTGTACATTCTGAAAAGCATTTCCGCCCAGTCCTGAGCCTCTGTTCCGCCTGCGCCTGCGTGGAATGTGAGGATAGCGTTTTTGCTGTCATATTCACCTGTAAGGAGAGTGGCGAGCTTTGTGGTCTCCAGCTCTGCCTTGAATTTGTCAGCCTCGGCTCTCAGCTCGTTTACAGTGTCCTCGTCCTCGTCCTGACCTTCTTCAACGGTAAGCTCTATCATTGTGAGAGTGTCCTCAAGCATATCGTTGAGCTTCTTGTAGCTCTCGATTGATGCTTCGTTCTGCTTGATAGTCTGCATTACCTTCTGGGAATTTTCAAGATCGTCCCAGAAGCCGTCTGCTGCGGACTTTTCCTGTAATTCCGCATTTTCTTCTTTGAGCTTGTCAATGTTAAGGATAACATAAAGCTCCTTCATATCTTTTCTGTAGCCTTCAAGCTCCAGTCTGAGTTCGTCAAGTAAAAGCATTTGTATATTACCTCCATTTTATGTTTTGGTGAGCTGAAATATTTTCAGTATCGTCAGAACATTGCTCCCCGCCGGTATTCGATATATTTGCGGATCGGTTCCTGTACAGGGGGGCAGATGTTATGGGGGATATGGTCAATGTCAAAAAATCTGAGCTCTTCCACCTCTTCGGGCTGGCATTTTATTTCACCCGAATATCTGCGGCAGATGTACACGATGTCAATGGTGCTTACCTCGTCGCCGTTGGGATAGATGTAATGCTGCCCCTCGCCGGAAAATACCCCGAAAAGCTCGAGACCTTCGGCGGTGAGCCCCGATTCCTCGAAAAGCTCCCTTGCGGCTGCGTCCTCAACACGTTCAAACAGCTCCACCGCTCCTCCGCAGTAGCTCCACGTACCGTTGTCCGTGCGCTTCTGCAAAAGTATCTCGCCCTTTTCGTTTTCAACGATGACGCTGGCGGCAGTATGCTGTACGGGCATATGTCCCACATATTTTCTTATATCGGATATATAGCCCATATGTACGTTCCTTTCGTTTCAGATAAATCTTGTTATTTCCTCGGTAGACTTCTTGGGAGGGCATTTTGGCTCATCAGCGGGATATCCTACAGCGATCGCCGCCGTTACCCTTTCGGTATCGGGGAGACCGATTATTTCGGCGATTTTTTTGTCATCAATGATGCCCATTATTACCGAGCCAAGACCTGCATCGTGGGCTGCGAGGGAAAAGGTCTGGGCAGCGATCCCGCTGTCGTACATCTCCCAGCCGCTGCCCTGTGATGTGGAAAAGCTGCCGTCACGTTCATAGCCGCATCTTCCTGTTACAGTGCTCTGTATCACAAGGCAGGGGCAACTGAGAATAATTTCCTTGTTGTGTTCAAAGCCCATTGTTGCCTCATTTGCTATCCTTTCGATAACAGCTCTGTCGGTGACAACATTCCACCTTGCGGTCTGGGAATTTTTCCAGGAGGGGACATATGCCGCAAGTGAGATGATCTCTGTCATTGTTTCCTTTGAAACGGCTTTGTCCGCAAATTTACGGACGGTGCGTCTGGTCATTATTGCTTCTTTCAGTTCCATTAGCTTTTTTCCTTTCGTGGAGAATGTGTTTTCCTTTTATCTGCTGATATGTTCTGAAATGCTTGAATTTTCTGCGGACAAGCTTGCCCTCGTAAAATTCCTGTGCGCTGTAAAGTCCCGTATATCCCGAAAGCATATAGGAAAGTCCTATTGCAATGGCGAAATAGGGGAGTCCCTCGGTGCTGTAAAGCTCGATGCTCAGGATTATTGCGGACAGGGGGCAGTTTGTTACGCCGCAGAATACGGCAACAAGTCCAAGTGCCGCTCCGAATGAGGGATTAAGTCCCATCAGCCTGCCGAAAAAGCAGCCGAATGTGGCTCCCGTGAACATTGTGGGGACAATCTCGCCGCCCTTGAAGCCTGCTCCGAGAGTGAGGGCTGTGAGCAGTATCTTTATGAGGAATGCCTCGGGACGGCACTCTCCTGTGAAAGCCCGTCTGATGACATCGGTTCCCGCACCGTTGTAGTCAAAGCTACCTGTGAGGAAGAACAGGGCAAATGATATCGCCGCAACGATCAGTCCGCCTGCTGCGGCTCTGAGGTATTTATTTGGGATAAGCTTCTTGTAAAGCTTTGCGGTCTTTCGTATCATAAAGCAGAACAGCACGCTGACAAATGCGCAGGCGATCCCGAGAAGAAGCACCTGCAATGCCGTTACCGCAGAATATGCGTCAAAGGCGGGAACGCTTTCAACGTGGTACGATGTTGGGTGAACGCCGATAGCCGAAGCGGTTATTGCGGCTGTCACCGATGAGATAAGGCAGGGCACGATAGCGGAGTAGTGGACTATTCCCACAACGGTGACTTCAATTGCGAATACCGCCGATGCAACTGGTGTGCCGAAAAGCGAGGAAAAGCCTGCCGCCATTCCGCACATAATGAGAACGGAATATTCGCTGTCATTGAGCTTCAGCGGCTTTTTCAGCGGGGATATAAGGCTTCCGCCGAGCTGTAATGCCGCACCCTCACGTCCCGCAGAGCCGCCGAGAAGATGGGTCAGGGCAGTTGCTGCGATTATGAGGGGAGCGGTTTTGGGAGAAACATTCTCTTCTCCTCTTGCGCCCCTTATGATACTGTTTGTGCCGCCGTCCCTGTCCATTCCGAGAATATGATACAGCCACACTATCATCAAGCCGCCGACAGGCAGGAGGAGTATCAGAAAGCTGTTTGCCTGCCTGCATTCGGTCACGATGCCCAGGAGCTGATGAAACAGCGCTCCCACAGCGCCTATGACTATGCCCGAAATGACCGAGATGAAAAACCACTTCAGAAAAATTTCCCATTGTAAGATTATATTTTCACTGCCGTGGAATATGCTTTTAATGCTTTTTTTCATCATCAGAGCACCGCCAAAAGAAGCTCTCTCAGAAGCTTGCAGGCAATTGCGGTGGAAGCACCGCTTTGGTCGTAATGGGGAGACAGCTCATTGAGGTCTGTGCCAACGATATTAAGGCTGTTTCCTATCATAATTATGGCTTCAAGGAGCTGATTGTAGGTAGCTCCGCCTGCCTCGGGAGTTCCCGTTCCGCAGAAATATGCAGGGTCGAGAACGTCGAGGTCGATGGTGAGATAAACATTTTTGCCTCTGAGCTTTTCGATGACCGAGGGGAGAGCGTCAAAGGAAACGCCCTTGATGCCTGTTTTGTGCATTTCGGTGTGACCCTCGGCGGCAAATCTGAACTCGTCCCTGTCACCGCTTCTGATGCCGAACTGGAATATCCTGCCGTCACCGATAATGTCGTGGCAGCGGCGGATAACGCAGGCGTGAGACAGCTTCTGTCCGAGATAATCCTCTCTCAGGTCGCAGTGAGCGTCGAAGTGGAGAAGATAAAGGTCATTGTACTTCTTCTGCACAGCTCTGAATGCGCCCAGGGTGACAAGATGCTCGCCGCCCAGCATTACAGGCAGCTTTCCCGCATCAAGTATTTCGGCGGTATGTGCTTCGATATCGCTTAAAGCCCCCTCGGGTGAGCCGAAGCAAAGCTCCAGGTCGCCCGAATCGAACACCTTTACATCAAGTAGGTCCTTGTCCTGATAGGGGGAATATGTTTCTATCCCGAAGCTTTCCGAGCGCATTGCGGAGGGACCGAAGCGTGTTCCGGGACGAAATGATGTGGTGCTGTCAAAGGGCGCACCGAATATGACAGCCTGAGCCTCCTCAAAAGGGGTGTCGCAGGCGATAAAGGAATTAGTTTGTGCAAGCATCACGGAGAAGCTCCTTTACATAGTTTGGAACTGCAAAGCAGCCCTTATGCAGATCGGTATTGTAATATTTTGTCTTTATTCCCAGAGCGTTCCACCTGTCGGCATCAAATGCAAGGGGGTCAACGGTCTTTGAAGCAAAGCCGAAGAGCCAGTGACCCGAGGGGTATGTGGGAATGTGTACCTGATATACCCTGCAAATGGGGAAAAACTCGTTTATGCGCTTGTGGGCACGCTGCATAGCCTTTGCGTCCTCCTCGTAATAGGGGCTTTCGTGCTGATTTACGAGGATACCGTTTTCGGTGAGGGCATTGTAGCAGTTGCCGTAAAATTCGCTGGTGAAAAGTCCCTCTCCGGGACCGAAGGGGTCGGTGCTGTCAACGATTATAAGGTCATATTCGTTTTCCTTGGTGCGGACGTATCTTAAGCCGTCCTCAAAATAAAGATGAACTCTCGGGTCATCAAGCCTGCAGGCAGTCTGAGGGAGATATTCCCTGCAAACCTTTACTACCTCTTCGTCGATCTCCACCATATCAATGTGCTCAACGGTGCTGTAGCGGGTAAGCTCCCTTACAGTGCCGCCGTCCCCCGCACCGATAACGAGAACACGCTTTATGTCGGGATATGAAGCCATTGCCACGTGGGTTATCATTTCGTGGTACATAAATTCGTCCTTTTCGGTGAGCATCATCAGACCGTCAAGGGTGAGAAATCTGCCGAACTCGGGGCTGTCAAAGACATCTATTCTCTGAAATTCGCTCTGTCCGCTGTAAAGCTGTCTGTCAACTCTTATAGACATTTTTGCACCTTTGGAATGAAATTCGCTGAACCAAAGCTCCATAAAATTTCCGCCTTTCCTTAATGTTCCTTTATAACTCTTATTTTTTCGATGTTCATATCCTCGGTACCCGTCATAAAGCAGCCACGTTTCTTGGAATAGTCGATGTTTTCGAGAATTTCGGGGGTGAGCAGCTCGCCCGGGGCGATAATGGGTATTCCGGGGGGATAGCACATTACAAATTCACAGGATATACGCCCTGCGCTCTCCATAATGGGCAGGATCTCCTGCTCACCGTAAAAGGCCTCTTTCGGGGAAAGAACTATCTGAGGATTTATGTATTCGTGGTCGATGCGTCCCGCACTGTCCCTGCCGAAGCGCCTTTTTATCTCCGAAAGGGCGGAAACAAGGCGTTCGATGTCCTTCCAGCGGTCGCCCGGGGAGATTATGGCAAGCACATTTCCGATATCGCCAAGCTCCATCTGAATGTCATAGCTGTCACGGAGACGGTCGTAGACCTCGATGCCCGCAAGACCGATGTCACGGGTATAAACCGAAAGCTTTGTCTTATCGAAAGCGAAGATGTCATCGCCGTTCACAAGCTCGTCCGAGTATGCGTAATAGCCGCCGATCCTGTTTATCTCTTCTCTTGCATATTCCGCTGACTTGATTATCTGAGCACAGAGCTCTTTTCCTTGGGTGGCGTAATATTTTCTTGCAATGTCGAGAGATGAAAGAAGGAGATATGAGCCGCTTGTGGTCTGGGTCAGGTTTATTATGGCTCTTACGTGACCCTCGGTGAGGTCGGCGTTTCTGCCAACAAGGAGGAAGCTGCTCTGAGTGAGTGAGCCGCCTGTTTTGTGCATTGACACCGCAGCCATATCAGCCCCTGCCGCCATAGCGGATATGGGCATATTTTCACCGAAATAAAGGTGCGTTCCGTGAGCCTCGTCCGCAAGTACCTTCATTCCGTGGGAATGGGCAAGCTTTACGATGCTCTTAAGGTCGGAGCATATGCCGTAATAGGTGGGGTTATTAACGAAAACCGCCTTTGCATCGGGATTTTCAAGTATCGCTTTTTCAACGTCCTTTACGCTCATTCCCAGGGGAATGCCAAGCCTGCGGTTAACTCCCGGGTTAACGTAAACAGGCTTTACACCGCTTATTATCATTGCATTTATGGCGCTGCGGTGGACGTTTCGGGGAATGATTATCTTGTCCCCCTCCTTGCAGACCGAAAGCACCATTGACTGCACCGATGATGTTGTACCGTTCACCATAAAAAAGCAGAGACCTGCGCCGAAGGCTTCGGCTGCAAGCTGCTCTGCTTCTCTGATGACAGAAACGGGGTGGCAGAGATTGTCAAGGGGCTTCATAGAGTTTACGTCCACGTTCATACAGGTCTGCCCGAGGAAATCGGTGAGCATAGGGTTGCCCTTGCCGTGCTTGTGTCCCGGCACGTCAAAGGGAACGACCCTTGCTTCGTTGTATCTGTTAAGAGCTTCGTAAATAGGCGCTCTGTTCTGATCCATTTTACCCACACTCCTTACACAAAAAATATCAGAAGATATTCATACCGCTGAATATCTCGATCATCTCACGCCTGAGAAGATCGTTTATCTCAAGTCTGCGCTTGGGTGCAAGCTCATAGGTGTCGGTATTGAAAAGGTAATTCTGAAGAAAAATTTCCTTTATCATCATCTTTGTGTGGAAGATGTTCGCCTGATAAACGTTGATGTCGATGGCATCGTAGCGTTCGAGAGTCTCCTTGGCGATGTAGTCCTGGATAGAGGTGATGTCGTGGTCGATAAAGAGCTTCTTGCCCTTTTCGTCACGGGTAAAGCCTCTGACCCTGTAATCTATGGTGATGATGTCCGAATCAAAGCTGCCGATAAGGTAATCGAGAGATTTAAGAGGGGTGATCTCTCCGCAGGTGGAAACGTCAATGTCCACTCTGAATGTGGTTATGGCATTATCGGGGTGAAATTCGGGATAGGTGTGAACGGTAAGATGGCTCTTGTCAAGATGACCCGCAATGTCCTGCTTCTGGGGAATGCCCCTCATATTGCAGGATTCGTCCATATCCTCACGGGAAATATGCTCCTCGGAGATAAGGAGAGTCACCGATGCACCCTGAGGCTCATAATCCTGCTTGGAAATGTTCAGCACGTGAGCGCCGATAGCCTCCGTTACGTCGCAGAGTATCTTGGTAAGGCGGTCTGAGTTATACTGCTCGTCGATATATTTTATATAGTCCTGCTGTTCCCTCTGGCTCTTTGCATAGCAGATATCATATATATTGAAGCTTAAAGTTTTCGTAAGGTTATTAAAACCGTAAAGCTTGAGCTTATCGTTCAACCCTAACATCACGTTCCTTTCGGGAATATGCTCCGCATTCGGCAGAGATATTTTCTAAAATAAAAAGCCGCATAACAGCTGTCTGTACGCTATTACACATTATATATAATAACCTTTATCACGACAAAAGTCAAGCAAATTGCAAAAAAAGTTTCAAAGCATTTACATTGTCACCTGCGGAAATAAAACTGTTTATCAAATTTTTATCTGTAATTTAATAGTTTCGGCATTTATAAAGCTTTGGTAAAGTGGTATAATCTATATGCGATTAATTACATATTCAAGGAGAAGATAGCTTTGATATCAGCGGAAGAAAAAAGACATCAGATGCTCAATGACCCTGTGGAGCTGCTTGTGTGCAGGCTTGCGGTGCCCACGATAATCACTATGATGATAACCGCCTTTTACAATATGGCGGACACATTTTTTGTAGGCAGGCTGGACACCGTTTCAACGGCGGCGGTGGGACTTGCTCTGCCCCTTATGAATATAGTTCAGGCGCTGGGATTTTTCTACGGTCACGGCTCGGGAAACTATATCTCGGGAAAGCTTGGTGAGGGAGATACCCGTTCTGCGGCAGTTATGGCAGATACTGCGGCGGTGTTTTCACTGCTCACGGGAACGCTCATAGCGGTGCTCGGACTTGTATTCGACAGGCAGCTCGCATTGTTCCTCGGAGCGGACGAGGTGCTTATGGAAAGCACTATAGAATATATCTCCGTACTGCTCATAGGCGTGCCCTTTCAGATGGCTTCCTTTACGATGAACAATCAGCTGAGATTTCAGGGCAGTGCATTCTACGGTATGATAGGTATGGCAGGGGGCTCGGTGCTAAATGTCGCTCTTGACCCGCTGTTTATCTCAGTCCTTGATATGAAGGTCAGGGGAGCGGCTGTTGCTACTGTCATCAGCCAGATAGTTTCCTTTGTGATACTTCTTAAAATGAGCGGCAGGCTTCATCTTAAAAAGCCCCTCTTCAAGCCCTCGTTTAAAATAGTGGGGATAATGTTCAAATTCGGTTCGCCCTCTCTTTTCCGTCAGGGCATAATGAGCATTGCGGCAATTTGCCTTAATCACTCCGTTGTGGTCTACGGAGCTGCGGCGGTTGCGGCGATGTCTGTGGTAAACAGGATAATTATGCTGGGAAACTCCGTGATAATCGGCTTCGGTCAGGGCTTTCAGCCTGTCTGCGGCTTCAACAGGGGAGCGGGGAAATTCGGACGTGTCCGTAAGGTGTATCTTTTCTGCATAAAGCTTTCAACGATATTTATGACATTTTTCGGGATAGTTGTATTTATATTTGCCCCCGAGCTGATACGCTTTTTCAGAGATGACCCTGAGGTAGTTGCGGCAGGGACAAATATACTTAGATTTCAATGCTTTACAGCTCCATTGCAGGGAGTCTGCGTTATGACAAATATGATAATGCAGAATATGGGAAAAACAGTCCGTGCAACGCTTCTTGCGGTGGCAAGGCAGGGCATATTCTTTATCCCGCTGCTCTATATCCTTTCGGCGGCATTTGGATTTTTGGGCATTCAGATAACTCAGGCGGCGGCAGATGTAATGAGTGCGGCGGTATCAATACCCATTGCGGTGACTGTTTCAAAGAAACTTGCCGAAAAGGAAAAGCTTTCGGCTGAAAAAGGAGAGGCTTGATATGGACAGATACGTAATTTTTCAGGAATGCTTTCCCGATGTTCCCGTTTGCCGTGATGCATTTGAGGAGCTTTGCGGCGGCTGCGAGGTCATTGAATATGATGACAAGGGCTATGCTCTTGTGAAAGGAAACGAGCTCAGACTGTTGTGCGTTCCGGAAAAATACAGAGGCTGCGGTATCGGCACGGAACTGCTTTACAGGGCTGAGGAGCTTATCAAAAAGAAGGAATATGACAAAATATTTGCAGGCGGTTTTTCCTCGGGACTGTTTATCGGAGTGCCTGCGGAAAGCAGGGAGGAAAAATGTCGGTTCTGGGAGAAAAACGGCTACATAAAAACAGGCAGCTGTGCGGAAATGAGGCGGGAGCTTTCGGATCTTTCCGCAGCTGCTTATGATACACCGGTGCCGCAGGGTACGGATTTCGGCTTCTGCAAGCCCTGCGATGAGCTGAGGACGGCGGTGGCGGCTGTTGACCCCGACTGGGTGCAGTATTTTGATGACTGCGAAGTGTTCTGCGGATATTATGAGGGTGAAATCGCTTCATTCTGCATTGTGGGTGATGACGAGATCTGTCTTGCCTCCGACGGCAGAAAAACAGGCAGCGTCGGCTGTGTAGGCACTGTTCCTAAATTCAGACGAAAGGGCATCGGGCTCAGAATGGTGGGTCTTGCAATGGAGGAGCTGAAAAAGCGGGGCTGCGGCAGCTGCTTTATCCACTATACCAATGTATACGACTGGTATGCAAGGCTTGGGTGCAGAACATTTCTTTGGGAATGCTTTTATGAAAAGAGTATATAATTCATATAAAGAATGTATAATATCAATATGACGAAAATAAGCGCAGATATTTGTTGCAAATAACGAAAAATGCTTTGAAGTATGAAAAAAAGCTAAATGTTATTTACAATTTTTCCCGATTGTGGTAAAATTAAATAATGATTGTGCAGCATAGCTGCAATTTTCAGTAAACTTGCTGTGCCGCAGAAGGGAATGATCGGTCTAATGAAGATAAGATTCAAGCTTGCCGGAATTATGCTTATCATACTTATCATACCAATTATCGCAGTTTCTGCTGTTTATTCATCGAAATGCTCAAAATCCGTGACCGACGGACAGATAAGCTCGCTTGAGATCATCAACGGTGACCGTGCGGCATATCTCAATGAATTTCTGGAAAAATATATCGTTGTCCAGAAAAACTTTGTTACCGACAAGGAAGTTAAAGCCTTTGCGGGTCACATAAGCAGCAATACGGAGGATCCCGACGAGCTTGAATATGTAAACGACCTTATCCGTGATGCTGTAAAGTGCACCGAAAATGTTGAGGATATGTTTATCGTCAGTGACAAGGGGAGCGTTCTTGCCGCCTATGACACGCTGAAGGTCGGCACATATGACGACAATTTCAGGGATTTTCTTACATATTCCACTGCAAACAACGGCATATCCTGCATATATCCCCCTTCAGCAGGCGGCAGCTGTTATTTTTACATCTGCCGCAGGGTATACAGCCTCACCAATGAAAAGGTCGGCGTTTCCGTTATAAGGGTCAGCCTTGAAGATGCGGCGGAGATACTTGAAATAACAGGCTTCGGGAGCTTTGCGGACTCGCTTATCGTGGATAATCAGGGACGATATATCGCAAGCAATGTGAGCACCCCGAAAATGCTTTCGGACGTTGTGGAGTACCGTGGCTTTGAGGAAAATGTTTCAGAAGCAATACCATTTTACAGCGGCTCTGCTTCAAACGGCACTGTGAAAAAAGAAGCGGACGGTATCTGCTTTTTCGGTACACCTGTTCCGAACGGCAGCTGGAGCGTGGTGAGCAGGCTTGAAGTGAATGCGGCTCAGAGCGATGCATCGTCCGGGCTGTCAGGAGCAGGAACTGTAGGTTTGATCTCGCTGATACTTGCGGCGGCGGCTATGATATTTGTGTGCTACGTTTTTACCGAGCCTATCAAGCAGATCGTCAGCGTTATCTCCAGGAAAAACAAGGGCGATGCCAATGTACGTCTTGAGTTTGGAACAAATGATGAATTTGGTGAGATAAGCACTGAGTTCAACGCTATGTTCGACAGCATTTTCGAGAGCGAGCAGCGTTACCGCACGGTGGTCTCAATGATGGACAATGTTGTTTTTGAGATCAATCTCAAGACCTTCAAGGTCTATGTTTCGGATAACTTTAACAAGAAGTTCAGCTATCGTGCAAAGGACGACTCATTCAATGAGAGCTTCCTTTACAAGATGAAGGTCCACAAGGATGATATGAAGCGCTATAAGGACGACCTCGATGCCATTGTCTCCTCTCAGGGCGACAAGTGGGAGGGCGAGTACCGTATGAAAACTCTTTACGGCGACTTCTCCTGGATAAGGGTAAAGGGCAGAAAATATTTTGACCGTTCGGGGGCACCCTCGAAAATAATCGGTCTGCTTGTGGATATCGACAAGGAAAAGAAAAGCGCCATTACACTTATCCAGAAAGCAAGCTTTGATGCCCTTACTCAGCTTTACAACCGTCCCACGTTCCTGCGCACTCTGGACGAGGAGATGAACAGCTCCAATATGAGACGAAGCCTTGATGCGCTTATGTTCATCGACCTTGATGATTTCAAGCATTTCAACGATGAATACGGTCACAAGTGCGGTGACGAGGTGCTGAAATTCGTTGCGGACACCATTAAGGAGGTCACTTACGAACGTGGCTTCGGCGGTCGTCTCGGAGGCGATGAATTTGTAATGTGCCTTACAAATCTTACTCTCATTGGCGACGCAGGCAAGGCGGCGGCAGAGGTCATAGGCATTCTGAATGAGGGCTTTATTTCCGAATCCACCGAGCTTCATCTGAATATCCATTGCAGTATCGGAATAGCATTTTTCCGTGAAAACGGCTCAAATTCCACTGAGCTTCTTGAAGCGGCGGACAGCGCTATGTACAAGATCAAAAAGAGCGGAAAATCAAACTTTGCCTATGCCGGCGGCGAGACTAAGATCGATGCTGTGGAGACCACAGACACCTTTGACAGCACATTTTTAAGATAAAAAAACGGAGCCGTTCATTCCTGAGCAGCTCCGCTTTTTTATGGGTCGGTGGGGTTAGCCGTTAAGACCCTGCTTGTAGTTTTCGATCATTTTCTTGACCATCATACCGCCGACGGAGCCTGCTTCTCTTGCAGTGATGTCGCCGTTGTAGCCGTTTCTGAGGTTAACGCCGACTTCGTTTGCAGCTTCCATCTTGAACTTTTCCATAGTTTCTCTGCCCTGAGCAGTAAGCTTATCGTTTTTCATAATAAAAATCTCCTTTAAAAATCGAATTTTCGGAGAAGCGTTTTCGTTTCTCCTTTGGGTTTGCAGTAATATTATATTACGCAGACAGATTTTTATTATCGGAAATGTTTTGCACATAAGGCAGAAAATGTACATTGAAGATCTGCATAATTGCGGCAATGTATCCTGCATTTTCTGGCAGCCTTTCTTCCAACACTTACAGCTTGAAAACGTCCCGAAATGATGCTATAATTAAGTTAATCCGAGAGGGAATAAATGCTTTCGGAAATAACATAAGGAGGTAAAAATAATGTGCGGATTTGATTTCTCTTGCATTATGGAAATTTTCAGAAACTGCTTCACAGGCTGCGGCAGATAAGGGAAAGAACTTAACATAATTTAATAACAGAACATAGGCTCATTTATGCTCCGTTCCCCGGGAGCATAGATGAGCGCTTTTTTTATTGACTTTTGATGCTGCATTGTAGTATAATTATATATAGTATTATTTCTCGGGAGCGTGATATGATTTGAAAAAAAATGTTAAAATGCAGGACATCGCTGACAGACTCGGAATAAGCGTTGTGGCGGTTTCAAAGGCGCTTTCGGGAAAAAGCGGAGTCAGCGAAGCGCTCAGAGATGAGGTCCGCCGTACAGCGGGAGAGCTTGGATATTCCTACACCGTAAGACGCAAGCAGCTCGGAAATCTTACGGGAAATGTCTGCGTCCTCGCATCATCACGCTTCATTGACGAGGATTCGTTTTATCTGAAATATTATCAGCACATATCCGCCCGGCTCCAGAGCCGTGGACGGTGCGCATTCTTTCACACGATAAGCCCCGAAAATGAGGAGAAGCTCATATATCCCGCAGCGCTTGAGGGCAAGGCGGACGGCGCTATAATCCTGGGGCAGCTTTCCAAAAGCTACATCGACCTTATCACATCTGAAAATATCCCCGTTGTTTTTCTTGATTTTTACGATGACCGAAAGGACATCGACTGCATTATCAGCGACAGCTTTTACGCTTCCTATGATATCACCAATTTCCTTATAAATATGGGGCACCGAAAGCTTGCCTTTGTTGGTTCGGTAAAGGCGACCAGCTCAATTCAGGACAGATATCTCGGATATATGAAGTCGCTTATGGAGCATAATATATTCGTAAGCTCAAATTACGTCCTTGAGGACAGAGGTGCGGACGGACTTATGAAGCCCATAGACCTGCCTGTGGATATGCCGACAGCCTTCGTCTGCAACTGTGACGGAACGGCTTATCAGCTCATCGGACAGCTTAAAAAAGAGGGCTATCGTGTGCCCCAGGATATTTCCGTGACGGGCTTTGACAATTCGGTATATTCGGAAATGTCCGACCCGAAGATCACCACCATTGAGGTGAACACCGAGCAGATGTCTGCATTGGCGGTGGAAACTATCCTGAAAAAAATCGAAAATCCCGCATATTCCATCGGCAGAATGCCCGTGGGCGGCAGGATAATCTACAAAAACTCCGTAAGGGCGATAAAGGAGCCTGATTCTTTATATTAAATCATATGAAAATGAAAAATGCTGTGGCGATCGCAGTGCTGATGCTCCTCTGCGGCTGCGCTCCTTCCCGGGAAAATGTCAGCGAAAAAGAGCTTTTCGCAATGGACACTTATATGAAATTCACTGCATACGGAGATAACTCCGAAACGGCTCTTTCCGATGTCTGCAACAAGGTAGAAGAGCTTGAAAAGCTTTTTTCCGTTACCGATGAAAGCAGCGATATCTCACGGATAAACACGGCTCAGGGCAATATTGTAAATGTGAGTGCCGACACAGAAAATATTATTTCCCGTTCTGTTGAAATATCACGGCTCACAGAGGAAAATGCCGACATAACCGTGTATCCCCTTGTTCGTGCGTGGGGCTTTACAACTGGGGAATATGCCGTTCCCACGGAGGAGGTCATCAAAGGTCTCCTTGATAATACGGGATATGAAAATATCACGCTTTCCGAAAATACCGTCACAGTTCCGGAGAATTTTCAGCTTGACCTTGGCAGCATTGCAAAGGGATATGCAGGGGAGATATGCGCCGAAATGCTCCGAAGCGAGGGTGTTCCCTCGGCAATATTAAATCTCGGCGGCAATATTCAGACAGTCGGTGAAAAGCCTGACGGAAGCCCTTGGAAAGTGGCTGTCACAGACCCTTTTTCCCAATCGGACTTTATCTGCACGGTGGAAGTCAGAGACAAGGCTGTGGTCACATCGGGAAATTATCAGCGGTATTTTATTGCGGATAACGGGAAAAAGTACTGCCATATCATCGACCCGAAAACAGGATATCCCGCAGATAACGGGCTTGCCTCCGTAACGGTCATCGGTGACAGCGGAACATACTGCGACGGGCTTTCCACGGCACTTTTTGTTATGGGAAAGGACAAGTCAGCGGAGTTCTGGAAAGAGCACCGTGACTTTGATATGATAATAATTGAGGAGAACGGAAATGTGCTTGTCACCGAAAATATTTACAAAAGCACCGTTTTTTCGGACAGCAGTAATATCACGGGAACGGAAGTGATAAATTGAAAAGATCGGCGGTATTCATCATAATAACGGCTGTGGTTTTCCTTGCGGCTGCGGCGGCGTGCATAATTATTTTCGGCAGAAATGAAAGTGACATTGTTAAAATCAAAAGCGGCGGCGAGCTTTTATACACCATTGACCTTTCAAAAGCGGAGGACTGCGAGTTTGACATTGAGTATGAGGGCGGAGTGAATACCGTGGAGATAAAAGACCATATGATACACGTAAGTGACGCAGACTGTCCCGACAGGATCTGCGTTGATACGGGCTGGATAGGCGGGGACAGGAAAAGCGTGCCCATTGTCTGCCTGCCGAACCGACTTGTTATTGAATTTGAAAAAAGCTCTGCCGACGGCTTTGCAGGCTGAGGATATGCTATGGACAGGAAAAAAATAACGGAAGCAGGGCTTCTCACCTGCATTGCCCTGATAATATTCGTGGTCGAGGCGCAGATACCTTTGCCCGTGAACATTCCCGGAATGAAGCTCGGGCTTGCAAATATAGTTACGGTCTATGCGGTATATCGCTGCGGCGGAAAAGAAGCGGCGATGATACTCACGGCGAGGATAATTCTCGGGGCGATCTTTGCGGGTAATCCGTCGGTAATAATATACAGTATGAGCGGGGGAGCGCTGTGCCTTCTGGGAATGCTTTTGGCAAAAAAATTTATTGACAAAAGGCACATTTACATCAGCAGCATTATCGGCGCACTGCTCCACAACACGGGTCAGCTCATTGCGGCAGCATTTGTCACGGGAACGGTGTCCGTATTTGCATATTTTCCCGCACTGTCATTATTCGGCTGTATTGCGGGGCTTTTTACGGGCATCTGCGCACAGATGACCATAAACAGGATAGGGGGAAAGCTACATTAATCAGCGATTCCCCGGTTAATAATCATCTTATGTAATCAAGAAACCTGAATGTCTCTGCGAGCCTTGCAGTCTCCTCAGCCTGCTTTCGCATTGCCTCGGAATTTGCGTTAATGCTCAGAAGATTGCTTATTGTGAAGTAGTTGTCCTTGCTACTGACGAAAACGTAAAAATATTTGTCCGTAAACACCATTGCCATAGGTCTGTTAACAGCTTTTTTCACGTTCATCATACCGTTTATGACTTCCTGCGGCAGCGATGCAAGGTTATCTCCGCAGTAAACGGAGAATTTATTTTCGCTCGCCGCCTTTTCGCCCTTTTGCCTGATATCACTCATATTATTATCGCTTGCATTAACTCCCGCAAACTGAGGGCATCTGTGCTCCGTGCGCATAACATAGCCCTTGAAAACCAGCGTATAATTTACTTCAGTCCTTTCCATTGCCTGCTCGTGATCAAAATATGTGTCCTCGCTTTTGGAGTCGATATAAAGCCCGCTGCGGATAAAATGTATAGTCCCCAGCGATGCGTCCAGGAGAGCGCTGCCCTCAACGGAGTGTATTTCCTTGAATATTCCCGAGCAGCTTATCTCAAACTTTTTCATATGATTTTCAGCTTCAAAGCTGTTCACATTGAATTTCTCTCCGAGTATCTGAGGTATAAGCTGTTCCTGCGCCGCCGCATTAATAGCTTTCTTGGCGGATTTTGAGTATTTGGAAAAAATTATGCAGACGATAACAAAGGTCACAAGGGTTGCAAACATTCCAATTGTGCATAAAACGGCGAGCACAGCAATAAAACCTGAAATGACAATGAGAAACTTAACAAGAATGATTTTTCGGCGCTGGGCTTCAAGTAAATTTTTATCCATATTTTTTCTCCCATATCTTAAAAATTTAAAATATTATATCATATTCTTCCAAAAAAATCAATTATTTTCAGGACTATTTTTTAAATTTTATCCCCTCAATTTCAAGGAGCTTTGCTTTTTTGTCAAGCCCTCCCGCATATCCCGTCAGACTGCCGTCAGAGCCGATGACCCTGTAGCAGGGGATTATGATAGAAATGGGATTATGCCCCACCGCACCGCCAACAGCCTGCGCTGACATACTTTTTCTGCCCGATCTTTCGGCTGTTATACGTGAAATTTCTCCGTATGTTATAGTTTTGCCGTAGGGGATAGTCCTGAGAATATCCCACACAGCCATTCTGAAAGGAGTGGAGCTTAAATGTATCGGCGGTGTGAAATCGGGTATTCCGCCGTCAAAATAAATATCAAGCCACCTTGCCGTGTCACGGAAAATATCCGTTATTTTCTCGGTGCTGTCAGTTGAAAGAGTGTCCGCAAAAAATCTCTGCCCGTCAAACCACAGCCCCGTAAGTCCGATGTCGCTGCACGCCATCGTTATGCCGCCAAGGGGCGAAGCATAGTGATATGTAAAGTCCATAAAGCCCTCCCGAAAAATTAATATGCCGCCTGTTGATTTTTCATTATCTTAATGCTATAATTATATCATAAAAATGTATATGCAGGCAATATCGTCCTGTAAATTTCTTTTGGGAGATATGAATATGAACGACTGGGATATAAAGCTTGAGCGTTATCGCAATGAAAATGAAAGCGTGAAATTCGGTGAGACTGTTTTTGCAGGCTCGTCTCTTATGGAGATGTTCCCCATAAATAAGCTCCTCCGTGAGCATAATGACGATACTATTATATATAACCGTGGAATCGGCGGATATCTTACGGATGATCTTCTTGAAAATCTCGATGTCTGCGTAACCGACCTGCACCCCTCAAAGGTGTTTATAAATATCGGCACCAATGATCTCAGCTGGGCGGACAAGAGCATAAGCGGCATTATGGATAATTACGACAGGATAATCACAGGCATTGAAAAGGCTTTGCCCGATACTGTCATCTATCTTATGGCGTACTATCCCGTAAATTACGAAGCCGCCGCAGAAAATATGAAGGAATGCCTCAGGATAAGGAACAATGAGAAGCTTATTGCCGCAAATGCGGAGGTGCAAAAGCTTGCCGTGAAGCACGGACAGCGCTACATAGACATAAACAAAAACCTTAAGGACGAACAGGGCAGGCTCAAAGCCGAATATACCATTGAGGGGCTTCATATAAATGAAAACGGTTACCGTGCAATATATGATGACGTTATGGCATACGTTAAGGAACCGGCTTCAAAAGGCGAATAATGTTAATTTTTATTGAAAATGTACAAATATACTTGACAAATTTTGCAGACGAGTGTAAAATATAAAGGTAAGCGTTTATCTGTTTACAATGGAGATTTTCGGGTCAGCCCGAAATAATATCGGAGGAAAGAATTATGCAGAAGGCTATTGGCGTTTTAACAAGCGGAGGCGACGCTCCGGGAATGAATGCGGCTGTCAGAGCCGTTACCAGAGCCGCAATCAGAAAAGGATACCGTGTAATAGGAATACAGAGAGGATATAACGGACTTCTCAACGGCGAGTGCGAAGAGCTCAGCTGCCGTGACGTTTCCGACATTATCCAGCGTGGCGGAACCATTCTTTACACTGCAAGATGCAAGGAATTTATGCAGGAAGAGTATGTAAAGAAGGCTGCTGAAAAGTGCAAGGAGCTTAATATGGAGGGACTCGTTGTTATCGGCGGCGACGGTTCATTCAGAGGTGCTGCTGACCTTTCGAGGATCGGCAATATCCGCTGCATCGGACTTCCCGGCACTATCGACAACGATATCCAGTGTACAGAATATACAATTGGTTATGATACAGCAATGAACACAGCTCTCGAGATGATCGACAAGCTGAGAGATACAAGCCAGTCCCACGACAGATGCTCTGTTGTTGAGGTAATGGGCAGACGTGCAGGCTGGATCGCTCTGAACGTTGCCATCGCATCGGGCGCTATCGCTTGCGTTACACCCGAAATGCCTTATGATATCAATGCTATTGCAGACAAGATCATCAAGGCTCACGAATCCCAGAAGGAACACTTTATCGTGGTAGTTGCCGAGGGCGTTGAAGCTTCCGACGAGATCACAAAGAAGATAAACGAGCTCACAGGCATCGAGACCAGACTTACAGTTCTCGGTCACGTTCAGAGAGGCGGAATGCCCACTCTCCGTGACAGAGTTGCGGCAAGCCAGATGGGCTATCACGCTGTTGAGCTTATCGACAGAGGTGTTACCAACAGAGTTGTCGGTATGAAGGACAACAAGATCATTGATGTGGACATTCAGGAAGCTCTCTCTATGAAGAAGCCCTTCGATACAGAGCTTTACAGAGTCTGCAACGAGATCACATTCTAAAAAATATCCGCATTACAGAGTAGGCGGCTGTGCGTTTTCTCCATTTGGAGAACAGTGTCCCGACGACGGGGAGTTGCGTCGGGGACGAAATGCTTTGAGTGATTCAAAGCTGCGGTACAGCCTCCGCATCCCGCTGAATGCATTATAAAAAGAGGCTTTTCATTCTCTTTAAATAATGCACTTAGCATTAACCGTGTATTATTTTAAGGAGGTCATATAATGAAAAGCTTTTTTAATTTATTTATCGACTCGGCAAAGTCTCTGAAAAATCTCAGAACTCTCGCCACCACAGGAATGCTGCTTGCAATGGCAATAGCTATCCGTTCCCTTGCGATACAGGTAACGCCCGATCTGAGGATCGTGTTCACCTGCATTCCTATAAGCCTTATCGGTCTGCTTTACGGACCTGTGGTCTGCGGAATGTCCACATTTGCCCTTGACCTTATCGGATTTCTCATCGACAACAAATCCGCCAGAGGCTACAGCATTGAGCTTGCAATGGTCGTGATCCTTTCGGGCATAATCTACGGCATTTTCCTTTATAAGCATACCATAAAGCCCCAGTGGAGCGATCTTCTGAGAGTTGCGCTTGCGAGATTTTCCGTAATTTTCATCTGCAATATCTGTCTAAATTCATACTTCCTGTATACCCTTTACATCAACCCCGACTTCACTCTTTTAGGCGCTGCCGAGGACGCAAGAAATGCCTTTGCAGTGTGGATAACACCGAGAGTTATGAAAAACATTATGCAGTTCCCTATAGACTTTATCCTGCTTGCCACGGTGATACCTGCGGCACAGGCTGCATATACAAAGGTCAGGGCGCAGTACAGCCACGGTGACAGGAAGATATCGGAAAGGTAATGATAAAAATGATAAAAGTCGGTTTTATCGGCACAGGAAATATGGGCGGCGCAATTATCCGCGGAATTTTGTCCCACTACGGCGACAAGGCGGAGATATGCGCATACGACCCCGACAAGGCAAAGCTTGCGGAGCTTGAAAAAGCAGGCGTTGCCGCAGCTTCTTCCGAGGGAGATGTCTGCGAAAAGTGCAAGTATGTTTTCCTTGCTATCAAGCCCCAGATGTTTGACGCAGTTCTCCCCAGGCTTGCGCCCTCTGTGACTGAGGATAACGTTATCGTGTCCATCGCCGCAGGCATCACCGAGGACTATATCGCAAAGATGACTATATCAGATGTCCGCACCGTTATCGTAATGCCCAACACACCTTTCCTCCTCGGGGAAGGCGCAACGGCTCTTGCAAAGGGCAGGTTCACCTCTGATGAAGAGTTTGACGTGGTAAAGGACATTTTCTCCACAGGCGGCATCGCAAAGGTCGTTCCTATGGACAAGATGAAGGAGATAATCGCTATAAACGGCAGCTCTCCCGCATTCATCTACCTTTATGCAAAGGGCTTTGTCCAATATGCCGAGAGCGTGGGAATTGATGGTCAGACAGCACTTGAACTGTTTGCGAAATCCCTTATCGGCTCCGCAAAAATGCTCACAGATTCGGGCAAAACCGTTGACGAGCTTATCAAAATGGTTTCCTCACCCGGAGGAACTACCCTTGCAGGTCTTGACGGACTTTACGAGGGCAAGCTCACCGATGTTGTGGCAGATTGCTGCGAGAGATGCACTAAGAGAGCCTACGAGCTTTCAAAATAACTCACCGCAAAAAGAATTATTTCTCATTTGTCCGCATAGATTATAATAAAATCAAATCAAAGGACGAATGATAATATGACTGTAAATACGCAGAAAAGGCGACGCTACAGGATAAGACGGGTCTCCCGTCCCGCACCCCAAAGGGAGATATCTCCCGCAAAAAGGATATATCTTCTCCTGACTGCGGTCTCCGTCTCGGGAGTCCTTATCGGGGCATTGTCGGGAATATATCACGGCAGTGCTGTTATAGATTTACCCTCGGGCTTTGCCGATGCGTTTATCGGCAGCTTTGCGGCGGTAATGCTGTATATACTGCTGCTTTTTCTCGGCGGAACATCTCCGGCGGGAGCTTTTTGCGGATATTTTCTCTGCCTTTTCAAGGGAATGGGCGCAGGCTTCCTTTCAGCGGCAGTGTTCCGAAACGGGGCATTTTCTGCTGATATCACCGAGGTCATAAACGTGCTTCCCTTTGAAGCTGTGAGTATGGCGGCGGTCATATTTGCCGCAAGGGAAAATATCAGAATGTCCCGACTGATATCGGACAGGCTTTTCGTGCCATCTGAGGGCAGGGGAGAGGGTAAAGACTGCTTCGGGCTTTACATTATGAAATTCGGCGTAATAACGCTTCTTGCCGCAGCGGCTGCGGCAGCTGACGGTCTTATGGCTGTCATCTCGGGGAATATGCTGCGATAATTCAGCAAATGAAAGGAAGTTTTAAATTGTCATTTTTAGGCTTTGGAGCCGATTATGAAAAGGCAGGCTCAGGAATATCAAAGAACGCTCCCCGCAAGAAGCCGTTTTTTCAGTTCTGCGAAATGTATTTTTCAAGGTTCTGGAAAATGCTGAAGCTCAGTATGCTCACATTTCTTTTCTGTATCCCTGTTGTGACTGTCGGACCCGCCATTGCGGGAATGACCAAGGTGCTGAGAACGTATTATCTTGACAAGGACACATTCATCTGGCACGAATTTGTCAAGGGCTTTACTCAGAACTGGAAAAAATCGCTGCCTGTGGGGCTTATCGACGTAGTTTTCGGCATATCCCTTATCTGTGCCCTGAACGTTTATCCCGCATTGGGAGATCAGGCAGTGGAGGCAGGTGGCAGCAGCACATTATATACAGTGCTCTGCGTCATATCCGTAAGCTTCGCCCTCACTGTCTTTATGATGAATTTCTACGCATTCCCGATGATAGTTGCCACCGAGCTTTCGTTCAAGAATATAATCAAAAACTCATTTTTCCTTACCTGTCTCGGACTGAAAAAGAACATCATAACCCTGCTCATCGTCCTACTCACCGCAGGATTTATCGCAATATGCACACTTGTGAGCAAGGTGTCACTGATACTTGTTCCCGTCTGGGCGGTAAGCTTTATGGGATTTGTAATAATCTTCAATTCCTACCCACTGATCCAGAAATACGTCATTGACCCCTATTATGAGGAGCAGGGCAGGGATAATCCCGAGTATGACTATCTCAAACCCCTTGATGAAGAGGATATGGTCTTTACCGACAAGGGCGGCGAGGAAGCACCTGTTGAGGGAAAGAAGTCCAAGAAGAAAAAAGGCAGAACTATCTCCTGATAATTGTTAATAAAAATAAAAAATATAAAAAAACCCTTTACAAAAGGAAAAATGTATGGTATAATATCATTGTTGCGCACTATGCTGTGTACAATGCAGACAACCCTTCGACTAAGCTTACGGGTAAAGCCCGTTCGGGAAAATACCTGCCGTATGCCCGGTCAGGGGAATATTTTAAAGAGGTGTATTTATTATGATGCTCAAGGAAGAAAAGAACGCAATCATCGAAGCTAACAAGCTCAGCGAGAACGACACAGGTTCACCCGAGGTTCAGATCGCAATTCTCACAAAGAGAATCAACGACCTCAACGCTCACCTTAAGAACCACCACAATGACCACCACTCCAGAAGAGGTCTTCTTAAGATGGTAGGTCACAGACGTAACCTGCTTGCATACCTTCAGAAGAAGGATATCAACAGATATCGTGCGATCGTTGAGAAGCTCGGTCTTCGTAAGTAATCTTTCAAAAACCTCAAGGCAGACTGCGGGGGCGTTGCTCCTGCGCTGCCTTTTGGCGTTTTGAGCAAAGCTCAAGGCGGTCGTTTAGCATTAAATCGGGTCGGTGAGATCCGTTTCGCCGGTCGGATTTATTGCTATACACGCCGCCTTATCCCGATCTTCGTATGGATATCGGAATCAAAAATAATGGAGGTATAACATAATGAACACAATGAAAACATTTGACAAGCACAGAATTTTCAAGACAATGTTTGCCGGCAGAGAGCTTACCGTTGAAACAGGCAAGACCTGTGAGCTTTCAAACGGTTCCTGCTGGGTAAAATACGGCGAAACAGTGGTAATGGCAAACGTTACCGCAAGCGTAAAGCCCAGAGAGGGCATCGACTTCTTCCCTCTTTCCGTTGATTACGAAGAAAGACTTTATTCCGTGGGCAGGATCCCCGGTTCATTTATGAAGAGAGAGGGCAAGCCTTCCGAAAAGGCTATCCTTACTTCCCGTGTGGTTGACCGTCCTATCCGTCCTCTTTTCCCCAAGGATATGAGAAACGACGTTTCCGTTGTAATGACCGTCCTTGCAGTTGACCCCGACAATTCCCCCGAGATCGTTGGTATGATCGCTACCTCCGTTGCGATCTCCATTTCCGATATTCCCTGGAACGGACCCATCGGCGGCATCAGCGTAGGTCTTGTTGACGGCGAGATCGTCCTCAACCCCACTCTCGAGCAGAGAGCAAGAAATGACCTTAACCTCACTGTTGCAGGTACAATGGAGAAGGTCGTTATGATCGAAGCAGGTGCAAACGAAGTTGATGATGACACAATGCTGAACGCTATCATCAAGGGTCACGAAGAGATCAAGAAGATAGTTGCCTTCATCAATGATATCCGTGCTGAGATCGGCAAGAAGAAGTTTGAATTTGAGTCAATGGAAGTTGACCACGATATGTTCGATGCTATCGAGGAATTTGCAGCTGACCGTGTAAAGGTAGCACTCGATACCGATGACAAGAACAAGCGTGAGGAAATGCTCAATCCTATCAAGGACGATATACACGCTAAGTTTGACGAGCTTTATCCCGAAAAGACAGCTATGATAGATGAGTGCATCTACAAGCTCCAGAAGAAGATCGTAAGAAACTGGCTCTACGAGGGCAAGCGTGTTGACGGCAGAGGTATTGATGATATCCGTCCTCTCGCAGCCGAAGTAGGCGTTCTTCCCAGAGTTCACGGCTCAGGTCTCTTCACAAGAGGTCAGACACAGGTTCTTACAGTTGCAACTCTCGGCCCTGTAAGCGACGCTCAGAAGATCGACGGTCTTGACGAGGAAGATACCAAGAGATATATGCACCACTACAACTTCCCCTCCTACTCTGTTGGCGAAACAAAGCCCTCCAGAGGCCCCGGAAGACGTGAGATCGGTCACGGTGCTCTTGCAGAAAGAGCTCTCGAGCCCGTTATCCCTCCCGTTGAGGAGTTCCCCTATGCACTGAGACTTGTTTCCGAGGTTCTTTCCTCCAACGGTTCCACATCTCAGGGTTCAATCTGCGGCTCCACACTTGCTCTTATGGACGCAGGCGTGCCCATCAAGGCTCCCGTTGCAGGTATCTCCTGCGGACTTATCACCCGTGATGACGGCAGCTTCCAGACAATGGTAGATATCCAGGGTCTTGAGGACTTCTTCGGCGATATGGACTTCAAGGTAGGCGGTACCAAGAAGGGTATCACCGCAATTCAGGTTGATATCAAGGTCGACGGACTTACCTATGACATCATCAAGGAAGCATTTGCAAAGACCCACAAGGCAAGAGATTATATCCTTGACGAAGTAATGCTCAAGGCTATCCCCGAGCCCCGTGCAGAAGTCGGCAAGTATGCACCCAAGATGCTCCAGACCAAGGTTCCCGTTGATAAGATCAGAGAAGTTATCGGACAGGGCGGCAAGGTTATCCAGAAGATCTCCGCTGATTGCCAGGTCAAGATCGACATCAATGATGACGGAAATGTATTCATCAGCGGTATTGATATGAGCAACTGCCGCAAGGCACTCCAGATAGTAAACACTATCGCCAACGATCCCGAGATCGGTGCGATCTACCGTGGCAAGGTCGTAAGACTTATGAACTTCGGTGCATTTGTTGAGATCGCTCCCGGCAAGGACGGACTTGTTCACATCTCCAAGCTTGATAAGCAGAGAGTAGAAAAGGTCGAGGACATTGTTTCCGTAGGCGATGAAATTGTTGTAAAGGTAATGGAGATCGACAATCAGGGCAGGATAAACCTCTCCCGCAAGGACGCTCTCGCAGACCTCGAAGCAAAGAAGAACAGCGCAAATCAGTAATTTAACGATCTGATATAAAACAATACAGCGGTTCGCCGTCAGAATCATATCTGAACAGCGACCGCTGTATTTTCATTTCCCGTAATTTCAAAAAGCTTTTCCAGAAGCAGGGGAGTTACCTTGCAGGAGCGAACCTCCCTGTGAGCGATAGTCCTGCCGATATCGGAAAATCTGAACATCACAGGAGAGCTGCCCCCATTATTCCTGAGCAGCTCAGTGCATCTGTCAATGATGTCCCTGTCAGTGCTTTTGCACCTGATAAACAGCTTTGAACCGTTTTGCAGTCTCGTCATAAATGCATCTTCGGGAATAAGCCTGTCTGCTAAAATATTAATATTTCCGTCTCGGTCAAGAGAAGTCTTTCCCTCAACAAAGATCCGCTTTCCTTTCTGCAAAATTTGTGCATATGAGGCATACACCTGCGGGAAAATTACCGCCTCAATTTCCGAGCCTGTGTCCTCAAAAACCGCAAATGCCATCTGAGCCCCTGTCTTTGCGGAGTGCTGCTTTACCGAGCTTACCTGACAGACGAATGCAACCTTCTGCCCCTCTTTCATCTTGTGAACAGCCGAAATATCGGGCAGTCTCATTGCACTTGCGGCAATAGCCATATCCTTAAGCGGGTGACCCGAAATGTAGATCCCAAGAATGTCCTTTTCCATTTCAAGCAGCTCATCGTAAGGATATTCCTCGGAATATGGCACTCTGTCCTCAGCATCGGAGCTGTCAGCTGTTCCGTCGGATATTCCGAAGAAATCAAGCTGACCCTCAATGGTGTTCCGTGAAATATCAGCCGCCTCTCCTGCAATAACGTCATAATTTTCCATCATCTGCCTGCGGTTAAGAGGGAAGCTGTCCAGCGCCCCGCATTTGATAAGGCTTTCCACGCACCGTTTTGAAAATTCCCGACCGTTCATACGTCTTATAATGTCGGTAAGATTTTTAAACCTGCCGTTCTTTTCCCGCTCATTGATAAGCGAGGTAATAACCCCTCTGCCAAGGTTTTTAGCCGCAAGCAGTGAGAATCTTATGCCCTTTCCGTCGGGCAGGGGAGTAAATCCAAGCCCACTTTCGTTGATGTCGGGTCGGAGAATGGGAATGCCGCATTTCCTGCAATATGCAATATATTCCATAAGCTTGCCCGTGTATTCCGTGAATGCCGTCATCAGCGCCGCCATATATTCCACAGGATAATGGCACCGCAGATATGCCGTGCGGAAAGCCACCACCGAGTAAGCCGCAGCGTGGGACTTGTTGAATGCATATGACGCAAAGCCTGCCATTTCGTCAAAAACACCGTTGGCAACATCAGCGGAAACGCCGTTTTTCACAGCTCCCGCCACAAAGACCTCACGTTCCTTTTCCATAACATCGTGCTTTTTTTTCGCCATAGCCCTGCGCACAAGATCGGCTCTGCCATAGGAATATCCCGCCATTTTGCGGCATATCTCCATAACCTGCTCCTGATAAACGATGCAGCCGTTGGTAACGTCAAGAATATCTTTCAGAATGGGGTGAGCGTAGGAAATGCTTTCGGGGTGCGCCCTGTTGTTCAGATATTTCGGTATACTGTCCATAGGACCCGGGCGGTAAAGTGAAAGTGCCGCCGTAAGATCCTCCACCGATCTTGGGCGAAGCTTGATGAGAAGCTGGGTCATACCCTCGCTTTCAAACTGGAAAACTCCCATTGTGTCGCCCTTTGACAGCATCTCAAAGGTTTTTGTATCCGAATAGTCAATATCTTTCACAGAAAACCGGGGGCGATTTTTCCGAATTTCTGTCTCGCAGTCGTGGATTATTGTCAGGTTTCTAAGCCCCAGAAAATCCATTTTCAGAAGCCCCACCTGTTCAAGAGCCGTCATAGTGTATTGTGTTGCCGTAACATCATCTCTGCACATCAGCGGCACATAATCACTTACAGGAGCATCGCAGATGACCACTCCCGCAGCGTGGGTGGACGTGTTTCTCGGCATACCCTCAATAGCCCTCGCCGTGTCGATTATCTCGTGAGCCTTAAGGTCAGTGTCATACAGCTTTTTCAGCTCGGGAGAAGCTTCAAGCGCCTTGTCAAGTGTAATATGCAGTGCCTGGGGAATAAGCTTAGAAACCGTGTCCCCCACGCTGTAAGGCATATCCAGCACTCTTGCCACATCACGGACCGCCGCCTTTGCCGCCATAGTTCCGAAAGTGACGATCTGCGCCACCCTGTCCTGTCCGTACCGCCTTATAACATAGTCAATGACCTCTTGCCTCCGCTCATAGCAGAAGTCAATATCGAAATCGGGCATAGAAACTCTCTCGGGATTGAGAAATCTCTCAAAAAGGAGCTTGTATCGGATGGGGTCAATGTCCGTAATGCCGATGCAGTAAGCCGCCAGCGACCCCGCACCCGAGCCACGTCCGGGGCCCACAGGAATGTCCCTGCTCTTTGCATAAGCGATAAAATCCCACACAATGAGATAATAGTCCACATATCCCATTCTGATGACCACATCAAGCTCGTATTCAAGCCGTTTGACAACCTCTTCATCGGGACATTCCCCGTAACGCTTTTTCAGTCCGTATCGGCACATATTGGTAAAAAATGTAATATTATCATTGCCGAACCGCTTTTTCTGTTCCTCCGAAAGGTCAAAGCGGGGGAGCTTTAATACTCCGAACTCCATTTTGAAATCGCACATTTCCGCAATTTTTGCAGTGTTGTCAACAGCCTGAGGAGTGCCCCTGAAAAGCGCCCGCATCTCGTCCTCGCTTTTGAGATAAAATTCATCGTTCGGGAACGCAATGGGGATATTCTCGCTGAGCAAAGTGTTTGTCTGTATAGCAAGGAGTATCCGCTGAATTTTAGCGTCCTCTTTTCTGACGTAATGAGCGTCATTTGTGGCAGCAAGAGGAATGCCCACCTCAGCCGACAGTCTCAGAAGTGCAGGCAGTACCTTTGCTTCCTCGGAAATGCCGTGATTTTGCACCTCAATGTAAAAATTACCCTGCCCGAAAATGCTGTTGTAAAGCAGAGCCGTTTCCCTTGCGGCATCATAGTCACCTGAAGCGATCTTCCGTGGAATTTCACCCGCCACGCAGCCCGAAAGACAGATAAGCCCCTCGGAATGTTCCCTTAAAAGCTCAAGATCAACCCTCGGCTTGCTGTAAAAGCCCTCGGTAAATCCGAGAGACACCATTTTAATAAGATTTTTGTATCCCGTTTCATTTTTGCACAAAAGAATAAGGTGATAAGGTCTGTACATCGCCCCCGAGCTTTTGTCGAACCTGCTTCTCGGCGCAACATACACCTCGCAGCCGATAATAGGCTTGATACCCTGAGCAATGCACTCGTTGTAAAAATCCACAGCCGCATACATATTTCCGTGGTCGGTGACCGCAAGAGCAGTCTGTCCCATTTCCTTTGCACGGCTCACCATATCCTTTATCCGACAGGCACCGTCAAGGAGACTGTACTCGCTGTGAACGTGAAGATTTATAAACATTTCGGTACCTCCCCGGAAAGCAGTCTGTCAGAACGGAAGCAGATATATAGCAGCTCCGCCGATAAAAAGGCTTGCAAGATTAGCAATAAACGAAAAAACAATACGTTCGCCCTTGGAACGCTCGGTAAAAAACAAACAGTAAGCCACAGCTTCGATAATAAATATGATTATCTCAAGAAAGAACAGCTCAACCATCAAAAAAGCGGTATTTGTCTCGGTCAGAATAATGACATTGAGCGCAGCCTGAGTTAAAATATTTACCGTCAGAAAGACCGCAGCGTCCCTTTTTGTCCTGAAACCGAAAAGGATAAAAACAATACCCTCGATAATAAGCGTGAAGCTGCCCCTTAAAAAGATGAGCAGCGGCGCTCTCCACACAGGCTGACCCACGGAAAGCTCCATAGTCTTATAGTCAAGGACTGCATATTTATCATACCCCGAAATCTTTTCCGCAGGCAGCTCAAGAAGCGTTTCTCGCCCCTCGGCTCTGATCGCTATGGCATTCGGAAATGTCTCACCCTCATAAAATCTGAAAAGCGGGTCTGAAAGTGAAAACTCCCGATGAGCTTTTACATTGCCGTCAGCGGAATATATTTCAATATCATCGGGAGCATTCAGAACAACGATTGTGAGAGAGGGCGGAGCAGCCGAATTTGCATAAACGTGAACAGAAAAAACAGCCGTAAAAATAAAGACCGCAATGAAAATTATTGCCCCATAAACTCTTTTTATCATAAGCCCCCCTCAAACGTCACAGCATTTCCCTCTGACTTCTCTCCCGCCTGTCCCTGATAGACTCGGCAATTTCCATAAGTTTTTTCAGCCTGTGATTAGCCCCCGACCGTCCCACAGGCTTGTCAAGCATCTCGCCCAGCTCTTTCAGCGAAACATCGGGGTTTTCAAGTCTCAGCTCCGCCATATTCCGAAGCTCGGGAGAAAGGCTCTCCAGTCCGTCCGTGTTCATAATGTACTCAATGTCGGCTAGCTGCTTTTCGGAAGCTTTAAGAGTGCGCTCAATATTCGCCGCATCACAGTTTGCAATGCGGTTCGCCTTGTTCCGCACATCTTTCAGTATCTTAACATTCATCAGCTCAATTGACGAATGAGTTGCCCCCATCAGCGTGAGTATATCCTCAATATCCTCGCTGCCCTTGAAATACAGCACATAAACGCCCTTGCGCTCCACATATTTTGCCGATATCCCAAGTCCCTCGATAAGATCACGGAGATCAGTGCAAAGCTCCTCAAAGGGCACCGCAAATTCAAGATGATATTCCTTTATAGGCTCGGTCATACTTCCGCAGGAAAGAAAAGCCCCCGCAAGAAAAGCAAAAACGTTGTTGTTGTGGATAACATCGGTCTGAATGCGGTGGATAAGGCTTCGGCTGGAAATTCGGTATCTGAAAATAATTTCCTCACGGTCGCTCTCCTCGGAAACGAAAAGGCTGTAAAGCACCGCCCCGTTTTTCTTAGGCGTTTCGGTAACGGAGATCATATCCTTTCGCCCGATAACCTTGTCGGAAAGCTTTTTGAACATATCAGCCGCAAGCTTGTTTTCCGTCTGGAAAAGAATTTCGTCCGCCCCGAAATGGCGGCAGAAAAGCAGCATTCCGTACAGGCAGGCATATTCCTTGTCCCTGTCTGTTATCACCGAGCAAAGCTCCTCTTTAACGTTCTGTGAAAATGACATTTTATCCCTCTTTCATCACGTAATTACACGTTGCTTTTAAGATTCTTTAACAAGCTTTCCCGAAATATGTTCTGGAACAAGCTCAAGGCACATGACCGCACCGCCCGAATGAAGAAGAACGTGCCTGATGTATTCCTCATCATCGGTAAACTTGCGGCAAAGCTCAGTGCATATTCTGATCTTTAATTCCTCGTCCTCAACAGGTCTTATCCTGCCGAAAACCACAACGCTTCTGATGTTCAGCGCCCATTCGCCCTCATTCCTGTACCCCTTGTCGTAAACGCAGTATGAAGCCTTGTCACAGCGCCTTATCGCATCAATTTTGTGACCTGCCTTAGCCCCGTGAAAATAAATATGCCCGCTCTCCTCATCATACAAGTGGTCCATAGGCACACCATAAGGATACCCCTCATCACCAATGACCGACAGCACACCTCTCGGTTCATTTTTCAGTATCAGAGCGCATTCATCAGCAGTAATCTCCTGTTTATATCTTCGCATTTTTCTAAATTCCATAGCTTCTCTCCGTAAAATTATTTCCCGCAGTACGCCACAGCGTCCGCCTGAAACTGCAAACCGTTCTCGCCGCCAACGTGTGCAAACTCCGTCTGAATAGACTTTCTCACAGGATATTTTCCCTTGAACCTCTCCTTAATGACCTTTTCCATAATTGGAATGTTCCAGACATCTCTGAAAAGGCAGTCCATCTGCACCACATTTTCAAGAGTCAGCCCCACCATAGCAAGGCGCTTTTCCATTTCGTCAAACGCCCCGTTTATCTGCTCCTCAACGCTGCCGCCAACATTGCCCACACAGTAATTCAGAAAACAAAAGTCGCCTGCCTTGATAATTCCCGTGTGCGCACATTCCTCATTAACATCATATCTTTCGATCATCGCATTTTCCTCCGTTACTTCACTCTGTGCATCATTTTCAGTCTCTGTGCTTCATTGGCTGAAAATCCCAGCTTTTCATAAAAAGGCATCTTGTCAGGCACAGCGCAAAGCTCCACGAAAATATCCGTGCCGCCGATGCCGTTGTCATTCACAAATTTCATAAGCTCGTTTATCATCATCTTTCCAATGCCTTTGTGCTGATATTCGGGTCTTACCACAACGTCCTTGATGTAATAATCAAGCCCCATATCCCCAAGCATTCTTGCCATACCGATTATCCTGTCCCCGTCCCGGACGGACACCCGAAACAGCGTGTGCTCCATAGCAAGACGTACCTGAGCAATATCCGGAGCATCGCCCCATACCGATTCCCAAAGCTCTGTAAATTCCTCCGCCGTAAGCTCATTGTATTTTACCGTAATTCCGTTCATTCCGTTACCTCCGCAACGCCGTGCAATGTACCTGTGGTGGGGCATATCCACCCCACGATAATGCTTTACAAAGCTGTCATAAACTGCCATACCATTCCTCAGAGCCACATTCTGAGATGCCGTGTTTGTGTCCCTGATAATTGAGCATACCTCATCAGCCCCAAGCACCTCAAAAGCATATTTTTTGCAGGCAGCAGCAGCCTCTATGGCATAACCATTGTGCCAGTAAGCCTTATTGAACAGATAACCTATCTCCAGAACTTCCATATCCTTCCATTGCTGCATAGTAAGTCCGCACTGACCGATAAGCTTGCCGTTTTCCTTTAAAATAACAGCCCATAAACCGAAGCCGTATTTCTCATACCGTGCAAGCTGTCTGTCAAGCCATTCCTGCGCCTCTTCATCGGAAAAAGCACCCTCGTAAGCGTACATCGTTTCATCGTCCTGCAATATCCAGCATAAAGCTTCAAAATCGCTCTGCTCCAATTTCCGAAAATAAAGCCGTTCTGTCTCAAAAATCATTTTGTCCTCCCAAGCTATGCTTTTGTCATTAATGAAAAATAATTTGCAGGAGACGTGTCTCCCGTCATAATATGGCAAATTATTATAACTTTCCGACCTCGATGTCCCTGTGAGTGACCCTCGTTCTCACACCATTTTCTTCAAGATAAGTGTGCATATTTTCCGCAAAGGTCACGCTCCTGTGCTTGCCGCCCGTGCAGCCGAATGCAATGACAAGCGATGTCTTGCCCTCGTGCCTGTACAAAGGCAGAAGAAAATCAATAAGGTCACGAAGCTTTTTTTCAAGCTCCTTTGACTGCTCAAAGCTCATAACATAGTCCCTTACGCAGCTTTCAAGCCCCGTGTGCTTTCTGAGTTCAGGAATGTAGTAAGGGTTCGGCAGACATCTCACATCGAGCACAATGTCCGCCTCCCTGCACATACCGTACTTGAACCCGAAGGACATCACCTTTACCGCCATTCTGTCATCGGGATTGTCCATAAACAGGTCAGTCACCGTGTCACGAAGCTGTGCCATAGACATATCCGAGGTGTCGATGTAATAATCCGCCGCCTCTCTTATTCCCGAAAGCACAGACCGCTCCTTGGTAATGGCGCTGAGCAGACTTCCGTGGCACTGCTCGTCCAGAGGGTGTCTGCGCCTTGTCTCCTTGTACCTTTTTATCAGCACATCGTCCGAAGCATCAAGGAAAAGTATCTTCACATCAGGACCCGAGTGCCGCAGATATTCAAGCCCGCCGTCCAGCTGATAGAACATATCGCCGCCTCGTATATCCGTAACGATAGCCACCTTGTCCATCTGCCCGTTTGACTGCATACATATGTCCGCAAACTTGGGAATAAGCTGGGGGGGAATATTGTCAATGCAGTAATAACCGATGTCCTCGAGAGCGTTCACAGCCCCCGATTTTCCCGAACCCGAAAGCCCCGTAACGATAAGAAATTTCATACCCATTCTCCTCTCCGCATACTGCAAAATCAGCTGCATAATTATCGTATATATATTTTACCATAAAAGCCGTTTTATTTCAAGGGGTTCTCTATAAACCGGGACCCCGGCAAATTTCCGTCAATGACTTGTATCATATGCAAGGCAGAAAACCGCAGTAATACTTGATGTCTTACAAGGTTTTCTAATACTAATTCTCGATCAACCTATAGACAAACTCTCGGCTATAATAAGTTCATTCTGCGTCAAGCTCCCTTGTCAGGCGACAGCCTGTCTGCGGTCGCTTTCCTTGACTGAACTTATTCTATCTGTCGATTTTGTCTATAGAACGATCGAGAATTAGTATAACACAGCAGATGATACAAGTCATAGAAAATTTGCGGGGAAGGAGGTTTATAGAGGTTCCCTCAATACCATTCTTGACAACCGCCCCCAAATGTGCTATATTTTTAAAAACAGACAAAAGGGGGGATGTTTATGAATGATATCCTAAAAACCCAGCTTGCTTTTGATTATTGCTGTACACCCGAAGATGTGGCAGACAGCAAAAATATTTTCACCGTCTATTTACCTCATAATGACCGCAGAAAATTCAACGGCTCGGGGGAGTGCTTTCTCAAAATAACAGCCATAAACGGCAAGCTCCTTTTCACAGGCAGAGAGGATATCATCGCCCTTTGCAGTGAAAAATACGAAAGCGCAGACGGCGCTTGGTTTATGGAGCCGCAGAAAGTGATAGAGCTTGACGGCATCATAAGAAAATTCGGCTTTAAAACAGCAGAGCTCCACCCGTTCTATATTTCCGAGAAAATAACGCATACCTCCTGCGGTTTTGAAACGGTTTATTACGGACAGCGTGAAATAGACCGGTTCCGTGGTGATGACCGCTTCAAAGAAGCCTTTGCATTCAGCCCCGACGCACCCGATGTCATAGGCATAGCCGCCGTAAAAAGCGGCATAATTATGGGAATGGCGGGAGCAAGCGCCGACAGCCCACTTATGTATCAGATAGGCATAAACGTGCTCCCCGAATACAGAGAAAACGGCATCGGCACAGCACTTGTGACCCTGTTAAAAAACAAAGTCCTGGAGCTTGGCAAGCTGCCGTTTTACGGCACAGCCATATCCCATATCGCCTCTCAGAAAACCGCCTTTAACGCAGGCTTTTTCCCTGCGTGGACAGAGCTTTCAACGAAAGGAGCAGATAAGTGATGCCCGAAATGTGGGATCTTTACAATGAAAACAGAGAGTCTCTCGGTGAAACTCACGAAAGAGGAAAGCCCATCGAAAAAGACAAATTCCATATTGTGGTGGATATCCTCTCAGTCAATTCCGAGGGGAAAATACTCATAACCCGCCGCAGCCCCGAAAAAACATTCGGGGGAATGTGGGAGATAACAGGGGGCAGCGTGATATCGGGAGAGGATCCACGCACCGCCGCCGCAAGGGAGCTTTTCGAGGAAACAGGACTTTCCGCCGACCCCTCCGAGCTTGAATACCGTGGGGAGATAGTAAGACGTGGGAGCCACGGCGGCAACGCCATACACGTTTTCTTCCTCTTTAAGGGGGATTTTTCCGAAAAGGACATACGCTTACAGCAGGGCGAGACTACGGATTTCAAAATACTCACACCTGCCGAAATAAAAGAAATGACCGACAGTGGAGAGTTCCTTGATTTTTCCTATGACCGAATGAGAGCAATGTTTCCAAGCGAAACGAAATGAATGTTCTTATATTATAGCACGTCTGTTTCAAAATGTCAATACCCCAAATGAATTTTTGTGAAAATTTTCAAACTGAAAGTTCAGCCTGCAAAATAAGTTTGCACTTTTGGGATTGACAAAAGCAGAACAGAGTGTTATAATTAATTTGAGTAACGACAGTTCATTAGTACCTTCCTGTCGCTAAACAAAACCGGGACGTAAATTATATGAATGATTTGCGGACAGGTATCACGCCTGTCCGTTTTTTATTTGAAAGGACGATAGCATTGTACATACTCAAAACGGAAGCCGCATTTGACTCCGCACATTTTCTTTACGGCTATGAGGGCAAATGCCGCAATATCCACGGACATCGCTGGAAGATAGAAGCCGAGATAAGCTCCGAGGAACTTATAAGCGAGGGACAGACCCGTGGAATGATAATCGACTTCGGCGACTTCAAAAAGGCTCTGAAGGACATTGCCGACAGCCTTGACCACAAACTGATTTACGAGCAGGGAAGCCTGAAGTCCGCCACCGAGCAGGCGCTTGCCGACGAGGGCTTTGCAGTGATAAAGGTGGATTTCCGTCCAACAGCCGAGAACCTTTCCCGTTACATTTTCGGACTTCTTAAAGACAGCGGAATGCCCGTAAAAAGGGTCACTGTATATGAGACCCCCGCAAACTGTGCGGTCTATGAGGAGGGATAAGAGTGGAATTTAAGGTAGCCGAAAAATTTGTGAGCATAAACGGCGAGGGCACAAAGGCGGGACAGCCTGCGGTGTTTATCCGTCTTGCAGGCTGCAATCTGCGCTGCTCCTACTGCGACACGATGTGGGCAAACAGCTCCGACGCTCCCCACGAAAAGATGACTGAAACGGAAATTGCGGATTATGTAAAAAGTACGGGTATCACAAATGTTACCCTCACAGGGGGCGAGCCTCTTATGGCTGAAAATGTTTCCGTGCTCCTTGCCGCCCTTGCCGAAACGGGAGCAGCTGTTGAAATAGAAACAAACGGCAGTGCTGATATCTCCGTCTGCGACAGCATTTCCCCACGACCCTCCGCAACAATGGACTACAAGCTTCCGTCCAGCGGAATGGAGAGCCATATGCGCCTTGAAAATTATGCCCTGCTCAGAAGCACCGATACCGTAAAATTCGTGTGCGGCAGCAACGAGGACTTGGACCGTGCCCTTGAAATAATAGAGCGCTATGACCTCACTCACAGATGCAGGATATTTTTCAGCCCCGTTTTCGGGAAAATAGAGCCTGCGGATATGGTAGATTTCATTCTGGAGCATAAGCTTAACGGCGTTAATTTCCAGCTCCAGCTTCACAAATTCATCTGGGACCCCAACAAAAGGGGAGTTTGATAAGGACTGATAATATGAACAAAATCGACACAAAAGCAATTGAAGAGCACATCAGAGGTATCCTCACCGCTCTTGGTGATGACCCCGACAGGGAGGGACTGAAAGAGACCCCCCACCGTGTTGCGATGATGTATTCCGAGGTGTTCGAGGGAATGAACTACACCAACGAGGAAATTGCGCAGATGTTCAGCAAATCATTTGAGGTGCAGAGCGATTCCGAGGACTTCGTTCTTGTAAAGGATATCGAAGCCTTTTCCTATTGCGAGCATCACATCGCACTTATGTATGATATGAAAATTTCCGTGGCATATATCCCCGGAGGAAGAGTGCTGGGACTTTCAAAAATCGCCCGTATAGCGGATATGGTCTGCCGCCGTTTGCAGCTCCAGGAGCGCATCGGTTCGGACATTGCCGAGATAATGGAGCTTGCCGGCGGAAGTCCCGATGTTGCCGTAATCATTGAAGCGTGCCACAGCTGTATGACCGCAAGGGGGATCAAAAAGCCCTCTGCAAAGACCTCCACAATGACCCTCAGAGGACGTTTCAAGGACGATATGGCTTTGCAGAACAGGCTTATGATGCAGCTTCGCTCTTAAAATCAGAGCATTGACTGAACAAAAGCCGAAAATATCGCCTTGGCTGACGGGTCAGTGCGGTATGAAAATTCAGGGTGCCACTGAACCGCCCATAAAAATCTGTTGTCGGGCTTATAGACCGCTTCCGCAATGCCGTCAGGGGAAAATGCCATTTCTCTGAGGGCGGGAGCGGTCGTTTTTATTGCCTGATGATGATAGCTGTTGACATTGAGCAAATCACAGTTCAGCAGCGTTTGCAGGGGAGAGCCTTTTTCAAGCAGCACCCGGTGAATGGGAATGTCATAGGGCGGTCTTTGATGATGCTCTGTTTCCGAGGGGTGCTGAGTCGGGATATCCTGATAAAGCGTTCCGCCGAGCACAGCGTTTATAAGCTGAATGCCACGGCATACCCCGAGAACCGATTTGTCATCTCTTATTGCGATTTCAAGAAATTCCTTTTCCATAGCATCTCTTTTGCGGCAGGGCACTGCCATATCGCCCAAAGGAGTTTCGTTGTAAAGCGCAGGGTCAACATCGTGCCCGCCCGTGAACAGAAATCCGCTGCACATATCCGCAAGCTGTGAAATATCCTTTTTATCATCGGTAAATGGGAGTATCACAGGCAGACCGCCTGCCTCACGTATGCCGTCAATGTACCCCGGGAGCATCCACAGGCTTTCCTTTTCATCGTCCCACAGCGGCATTATTCCCACGATTTTTTTCATAACCTATCATTCCTTTCAAAAAAATGCAGACAGCAAAGCGATACGGGCTTCGTTGTCTGCATTTTGTTCATCTGTGATTTTCGTGCCTTTTGGCAGTATAGCTTTCGACCTTTAATCGGTACATTTTTGTGTTTGCAAGATGAGCGGGACTGAATTTTGCCGCTTTGATGCCAAAATGCGCCACCAGTGCGGCAAGGTATTCTTCCTTTTCGCTTTCGGGCACAGCCTCGATTATTCCCTGACCGATGATGCTTGCATATGCATAGCTTGCGGTGCAGGTCTCCTCGCCCACAGGGGGCATAAATTCGGTCTCACATTCTATCTCAAATGCAGCGTGGCAGTCGTTTTCGATTATCCGGTGCTTGCCGCCCTCTTTGGAGCTGTGGAAAAACAGCTCTAATTTATCGCCGCTCAATTTATATCCGTAATTCACCGGCAGTATGTAGGGATATGTTCCGTTGTTGAGAGCAATGTGCATAACGCTGCCGCCGTCAAGTATTTTTTTGACAGTTTCGATGTCAGTTATCTCACGGTCTTTTCTGCGCATAAAATTCACCTCTGAAATATGCAAAAGCCGCTTCTCAAAAATCGGAAGCGGCTTTGCTTTTATGTATTTACAAGTTTTTACTGAGCAGCCTCAACGGTTGTGATGTCGCTGCCGAACCACTTTGTGGAGATCTCGCCAAGCTTGCCGTCAGCCTTCATCTCGCCGAGTATCTTCTGAACCTCGTCACGGAGAGCCTGATCTTCCTTGCGGAAGCCGATAGCGTATTCCTCTTCCTCAAGACCGTCGGGAAGTACCTTGTAATCCTTGCCTGCGGAAGTGATCTGGTAGTTTGCAACAACGCTGTCAAGGAAAACAGCGTCAACGAGACCAAGCTCAAGCTGCTGGAGAGCCTCAACGTTTGTAGCCATAGCAGTTACGGTAACAGGTGTGTCAGATGTGCAGAGCTCGGAAGCTTCAAGGATATCCTGAGCGGAGGAGCCGTTCTGAACAGCGATGTTCTTGCCTGCAAGGTCGCTCATAGAAGCAACATCGGAGGAAGCGGGAACAACGAATACCATTTCATTCTTCATATAGGGGTCGGAAAGGTTCATCTGCTCTGCTCTTGAAGGATTGATGCTCATACCGTTCCAGATGCAGTCTATTCTGCCTACAGCAAGATCCTGCTCCTTGGTATCCCAGTCGATAGGCTCCTTAACAAGCTCAACGCCCATTCTTGCGCATACTTCCTCAGCAACGTCGATATCGAAGCCAACGATCTCGTCGTTTTCATTGGTGTAGCCCATAGGCTCGAATGTAGCGTCAAGACCGAGAATGAACTTGCCGCTGTCGAGAACCTTCTGAAGTGACTCATCAGAGCCCTCAGCTGCGGATTCACCTTCAGCTGCCTCAGTTTCGCCCTCAGCTGCGCTCTCGGAAACCTCTGCGCCCTCAGCGGCAGCGGTCTCATCGGAAGCGGTCTGCTCGGTGCTTCCGCCGCAGGCTGCAAATGACATAGCCATAACAGCTGCTGCGGCAGCTGCCATAATTCTTGATTTCTTCATACTATCTTCTCCTTAAAAATCTTTCAGGGAATTAATTCCCGTTCTTTACTATACCACACTAAAGTGATTTTGTAAAGCATATGCAAGCTTTTTTGTAAACTTGTCCATATTTGAAGATTTGCGAGGGAAGAAAATGGGCGTTTCAACAACTGTTATCGGCATATCAGCATAATGATAAGACCAACGATAACTGCAAAAACGAAGAACACTGCGACCATAGGGAAGCAGTCCCTCACGTGGAACCATTTCCGGGCATACCCGCAAGATACGCAAGTCCCACGGATATTGCAAGAGCAAAGAGCATAAAAATTCCCTTGGCGATGTAATTTTTTGCAGTGAGCTTTTCCTTTTTGGTCATTTGTATATTAGCATATGCTTACGAATTTTCCAAGGGGTATTGGGTTTTTTTTAATATCAGAAATCAGATGATTTGACAATACATTATTATTTGTGCTATTATATAATTATTATAAACAAATACAGATTTGCTTGGGGTGAGATTGATGTCGGGGACACTAATATCGTACGGAGAGCAGACAGACACTATTTTTAAGTTATTCGGGACAGATGAAAATGCAATTACCAAGAGTTTATCTTGGACGCTGATGAAATGTTCTGAATTTACTGAGTTGTTTGTGAAAAATGTTTTTGGTAACATCAAAATGGCGGATAATTATGTTGTTTATTATCAGCGTTTTTCGTATGAAAACGGTATAACAGATATTGAAATTACAGACAATGAGAATTACCATATCATTATTGAAGCAAAAAAAGGGTGGAATTTGCCCCAAAAAGACCAGCTTGAAAAATATTCAAAGAAAAAAGATTTTAGGAGTGAGAATACACGGTATAAAAAAATCGTTTCATTATCAGAATGCGGAACAGAGTATGCCGAAAATTACTACGAAAAAATATTTTTCGGTAAAAAGGTAAATGGCATTGATATTATGCATATTTCCTGGAAAAAAGTTTTTCAATTTGCCAAAGACGCAAGGAGCATTTCGGGCAATTCAGGTAAAATGATACTTGATGAAATGTGCAGTTATCTGGAGGGGGTAATAAGTATGCAGAATTATTTGTCAAATAAAGTGTATTGTGTTTCGCTCAATAGAGAGAAAGTGTGTGATAATTGTTCGCTCAGATGGATTGACATTGTAAGGAAGTATAAAAAATATACGTGTCCGCAAGGACAAGGCTGGTTTGTTGAACCGCCGAATTATATAGCTTTCAGGTATGACGGGAAGCTCCAGTCGATTCATCATATTGAAAGCTATGTTATCACGAATAACATTCATAAACAGATTTCAGAGTATCCTGATATTGATTCGGAATATCCTAGCTTTGTTTTATCTTTGGACGATGGCTTCTATCCCACAAAAATAATCAAGAGCGGAAAATATATGCGTGCAACGAGGGTGTGGGCGATGTATGACCTTCTTATAACCTGTGATACAATAGAAGAAGCTGTTCATAAAACCAAGTTAAGAGAGCAGCAGGCGATGTATTGATTTTAGTTCATAAATTATTAAAACTCTCAAACGTTTAACCCTGTAGCCCTCTCCGAAATCATTCAAATGTTTTGTTAACGTTTACATACTAAACGTTTGAAAAATCCCATAATGCATTGAAATTCACTATTTATCTTAAAATAAATATTAAATTTTATAAACCCCTTGCCAAAACTATATAAAAATGCTATAATGTACCTTGAAATGTATATGCATTATACATAAACGAAAGCAAAATTTAAAAGGAGTGTTTATCTTAATGAATTACGGACATTTTGACCTTAAAAACAAAGAGTACGTGATCACCCGCCCCGATACCCCTATGCCTTGGGCTAACTACCTCGGCGATCCCGAGTACGGCGCTATCATTTCCAACAACGCAGGCGGCTACAGCTTCGTAAAGTCAGGCGCAAACGGAAGAATTATCCGTTACCGCTTCAACTCTGTTGCTGTTGACCAGCCCGGCAGATACATCTACCTTAAGGACGGCGAAACAGGCGATTACTGGTCTGCTTCCTGGTCTCCCGTATGCAAGCCCCTCGACGAGTACAAGAGCGAGTGCCGCCACGGTACTGCTTACACCGTTATCACCTCCGAGTACAAGAACATCAAGACTGAGACTACTTATTACGTTCCCAGAAATGCTCTTTACGAGGTCTGGGCTTCCAAGATCACAAATAACGACACCAAGCCCAGAAAGCTCTCCGTAACAGGCTACTGCGAATTTGTTAACGACAACAACTATGAGCAGGATCAGGTAAACCTCCAGTACACACTGTTCATCACCCGCACCTACTTCAAGGGCAACTTCATTCTCCAGAAGCAGAATGAGATCTTCAAGAACCCCAACAACGAGCGTTTCCTCGGCGTTGCAAAGGCTGACGTTTCCGCATACTGCGGCGACAGAGATTCTTTCGTAGGCGCATACAGAGGCTATGCTAACCCCAAGGGCATCGAAGAGGGTCTTAAGGGCGAGCTCAACTACAACACCAACTCCTGCGGCGCACTCCAGAGCGATATCGTTCTCCAGCCCGGCGAAACCAAGGAGATCATCTATGTTCTCGGTCAGAGACCCGAGGCTGTTGCTGCCGAGATAATCGCAAAGTATCAGAAGGACGGTGTTGTTGAGGCAGAGCTTGCAGAGCTTAAGGAATTCTGGCACACCAAGCTCGGCAACTTCGAGGTTGATACTCCCGATGCCGACTTCAACAATATGGTAAACGTCTGGAACGCATACAACTGCTTCATCACATTCATCTGGTCAAGAGCAGCTTCCTTCCAGTACTGCGGTCTGAGAAACGGCTTCGGCTACAGAGACACCGTTCAGGATATTCAGGGTATTATCCACCTTGCTCCCGAAATGGCTAAGAAGCAGATCGTGTTTATGCTTTCCGCTCAGGTTACAAACGGAGCAGGTCTGCCCCTCGTTAAGTATGACCACAAGGCAGGTCAGGAAAATCATCCCGATGAGAATGACCCCAACACTGCTTATGCAAAGGAAACAGGTCACCCCTCTTACCGTGCCGATGATGCTCTCTGGCTCTTCCCCACAATTTACAAGTACATCTCCGAGAGCGGCGATGTAAACTTCCTCGATGAAGAGATCCTTTACGCTAATGACGGCGAAAAGGGCACTGTTTACGATCACCTTAAGAGAGCTATTATGTTCTCTATGAATAACCTCGGCAACCACGGTATGCCCGCAGGTCTCCACGCTGACTGGAACGACTGCCTGAGACTCGGCAAGAAGGGCGAGTCCACATTCGTTGCATTCCAGCTCGTTTATGCAGTAAAGATCCTCAGAAGCTATGCTGAGCTTAAGAATGATGCTGAGTACATCAAGTATCTTGATGAAGTAAAGGCTAAGCTCGATACTATCCTCGCAGCTTGCTGGAACGAGGACAGATGGATCAGAGGCTACAAGGAGGACGGCGCAGTTATCGGTCAGAGAACCGATCCCGAGGCTAATATGTGGCTCAATCCTCAGTCCTGGTCTGTTATCTCCGGTTTTGCAAGCAAGGAGCAGGCTGAAAAGGCTATGGACAGCGTTGAGAGAGAGCTCAACACTCCTTACGGCGCAATGGTTATGTATCCTCCTTATGTTGAGCACGGCTTTGACGGCGCTCTTATGCAGTGCTTCAACAAGTGTACTAAGGAAAATGCAGGTATCTTCTCTCAGCCTCAGGGCTGGCTGATCCTCGCTGAGTCCCTTATGGGTCACGGCAACCGTGCATACAAGTACTGGAAGGAAGCAGCTCCCGCAACATACAATGACAATGCAGAGCACAGATGCCTCGAGCCTTACGTTTACGGTCAGTTCGTAGAGGGCAAGGACAGCCCCTATGCAGGACGTGCGCATGTACATTGGCTCACAGGTACAGCCTCCACCGTTATGGTCGGCACAGTTGAGGGTATTCTCGGTATGAGACCCGATGCCGCAGGTCTTAAGGTTGATCCCTCTATCTCTTCCGAGTGGGGCAGCTACAAGATCAACAAGACCTTCAGAGGCAAGAAGCTCCATATGACATTCAACAACCCCGATCACGTTGAAAGCGGAGTTAAGGAGATCGTCCTCAACGGCGAAAAGCTCCCCTCCAACCACATTCCTGCTGACAAGCTCAAGGACGTTAACGAGATCGTTGTAACACTCGGCAAGTAATTTTTTACTCATATAATGCAAATGCCGTCCTCACACGAGGGCGGCATTTTTTATAATATTTTTTTTCCAAAGGCACATTTAAGATGTGCGCCTTTTTTCGTGCATACGGATAAGATGTATCCGTCCTGTTCATAAACGTAAAAATCCAGCTGAGGTTTATCGCTTTTCAGCACGTTATCATCAATAGCGAATGATACATTTTTCATATCGGCAATACCCTTGCCCGTGTACTTGCCGTAGGCTTCTTTCAGCGTCCACAGAATGAAAAACCAACGGTCGGCATCACAGCGGGGGAGTGCCCTGAACCATTCCGATTCATTGTCGGTGAAAACACGGCTGATGATATTTGGGCGGTGCTCACGAATTTTTTCACAGTCAATGCCGCATTGTTCAGAGCTTACCATACAGCAGCAAAGTCCATCGCAGTGAGATATGCTGAAATTACAGCCGTCAATATATGGCTTGCCGTTCTCCTTTTTTTTAATATCACTTTCGGATATTTTTTTGCCGTATGCCTGAAAGAGCATTTCGCTGAGAAGCTTTATACCCGCATCGTGCTGAACCTTGCGCTTGTTTTCGCTGTCCATTATGTAAAGAAAATCGATCATAAATTTACCTATAAAAAAAGGGTGCCGAAGCACCCGATTTTTTTGTTTATCAGAATACAACAGAAGCGAGAACGATAGCCTTGCCTGCATTGCCCTGCATCTTAACGTCACCGTCAACGATAGCAGAGGATATAGCCTTTTTGCCGCCGAGAACAGCTGCAAAAGCATCAGCATCAGCCTCGATCTCAATGTCGGCACCTCTGTAGTCGAAAGGCTCAACAACAGCGATTCCGTTTGCAACGAGAATATAGAGGATACCCTCAACGGAACCGTTAAGCTTTACCTGAGCAGCGATTCGTGCATCAACAGGAGCCTTTGCCTTGGAGACCTTTGTCTTGAAGCCGTCAACGATAGCTTCATATGTAATAACATCGTTCTTTGCAGCAGCAGGGGACTGTACTTCAGCAGTTTTCTTAACATTTCTTGCCATTAGAATTTCCTCCTAAAAAATATGTAAACAACATCTTCCGCATAGAATTTTCATATATTAATTATAATATCTTTGCACGAATATGTCAATAGCGCTATAAGAAATTCGGCGTTTATCACAACGAAGTAAAAAAAAATAAGCCAAAACGGTCATTTTGACTAAACATCTATAATAGGGGAAATCCACGCAGGCAAGGGAATAAAAAAGCATCGGTATGCGTGAAACATACCGATGCAATAAAAGTTTTCTTATTCCTTTACACCGCCGAGCGCAACGCCCTCAACAATGAACTTGGAGAAGACGAAGTAAACAATAACAACAGGAATGATGGAAAGCATAATTGCGGAGTAGTTTGCACCGAAATCATTGAGCTTATCATTGGAGATGATAGTGTTTACCATCATAGGAAGTGTGAGCTGTGATTTTTCTCTGGAAATGAGGATCATAGAAGGTGTGTAGTAGTTGTTCCAGTTAGCAACGAAAGCGAAGATAGCCTGAACTGCGAATGCGGGCTTCATCATAGGAATACCGATGGTGAAGAAGGTTCTGTATTCGCCGCAGCCGTCGATTCGTGCAGCTTCGACAATTTCCAGAGGGAATGATGATTTCATATACTGTCGCATAAAGAATACAACTGCGGGAGCTGCAACTGCGGGGATTATCAGAGGTATGTAGCTGTCAGTAAGTCCGAGTCTGCTCATAAACTGATAGAAACCAACTGATGTTACCTGAACGGGGATCATCATAACCGCAAGGATAATTGTGTATGCGATGTTCCTGAGTTTGAAATCATATACAACAAGACCGTAGGCTGTCATACCTGAGAAAAGAACAGTGAGAATGGTTGTGGAGAATGCAATGATACCACTGTTTCTGTAACCGATGAATGCGTCGTACTGGATCTTGTTTGTAGCGGACCAGTCCATCAGAGTTCCGATATTATTGAAAAGATTAAGACCGGGAATGAGTGAGATACCGTGACCGCTGATATCGACTGATGTTCTTGTTGCGTTAACAACAAGAATGTAAATAGGCAGCAAGCTGATGATAGCGAGAAGGATCATTATGATAGTAACAATGGTCGTTCTTATTTTTATCATCTGAGAGTTGCTGTGTGTACCTGCCATCTGAGTGCTCATTTATTACAGACCTCCCAACTTGTTCTTCAGAGCCTTGGAGCCACGCTTAGCCTTTGGTGTGGTGTCCTTGTCCCTGTTAACAGCAAAGCATATGGAGCCGAGGATAGCTGTGATAATGAAGAGGACGACCGAAGCAGAAGCGGAATAGCCGTAGTTTGGCTTGATGTTATGGAAGTGGTTGTAGATAAATACTGCGATAGTCTCAGTAAACTTGTTCTGTGTAGTTCCGATGTTATAAAGATAAGGAATATCGAACATCTGGAGACCACCGATCATAGATGTTACCATTGTGTAAAGCATAATAGGCTTTAACAGGGGAATGGTTATCTGGAAGAACTGCTGTCTGGGTGTAGCACCGTCGATGTTAGCAGCTTCGAAGAGAGAAGGATTGATTCCCATAATACCTGACATAAGCATAATGGTGGTATTACCGAACCACATCCAGGTCTGGATTATCATAATAAGAACACGTGACTGAGTTTTGCCGCTTACGAAAGGCACAGTATCGTGACCTGCCTTTAAGAGCATTGAGTTGATAGCGCCGAACTGTGAATCTGAGAAGAGCATAACAAACAGAGCTGCAACCGACGCTGCCGTAATGATATTCGGCATATACATTACTATTTTAAAGAATCCCTTACCTTTGACCTTCAGATAAGCGTCAGTAAACCAGGCTGCAAGCAGCAGAGATATGATGATCTGAGGTATGAAGTTACCAAACCAAAGAATAAGAGTATTGCCCATTACCCGGAAAAAGTCATTCTTGATAGCAGTTGCCTGACGTGTCTCTTTGTAGATCGTATTTCCTGCATCATCAGTAGTTTTGCCCTGTCCGAACAGAATGGCTTTGAAGTTATCAAGTCCAACAGTTTCAAGGACTACCGAGCCTGTATCTGTTGTACTTTTCTGAGTACTTAGGTAAAATGTATTGAATAGTGGGTAAACCTGAAAAAACGCATATACTATAAAGAATGGCAGAATAAAAAGGTAACCATACTTGGCATAGCTAATAGAGCGAATTTTCCTGCTTGAGCTTGAAACCATAAAAATTCTCCCCTCAAATTATAAGCTTATTTATATCTATGGGGCAGACAAATCAATGTCTGCCCCACGACATAAACTAATTAGATTTCAGACCTTGCGATATTACTCAAAGTTGGAGTAGTCGAGGTCGGGGAGCTGAGCAGCAACAGTATCAACAAATGCATCAACTGTAGCGTCAACGTCAGCATAGTTACCCTGGCAGTAGCCTGTAACTGCATCGTTGAATGCCTGCTTGATTACGGAGTCATAAGGAGTGATTCCGCCAGCCATATTGATGTTCTCAGCAACAACGTTGAGTGTCTCGAACTGGTTCTGTCCGCCGAGAACGCCTACGCCTGTGTAAGAACCGTTAGCAAGAACGCCTTCCATAGCCTTCTGGTTGGAAACGTACTCACCCTTGGACTCGGAGTAAGCCTGAGCTGTTTCAGCATCAGTTGTGAAGAAGGAGATGAACTCCTTAGCAAGCTCGGGGTTGTTGCATCTTGTTGCAACAGTTGCCCAAGTACCGCCCCAGTAGAAAGGCTGAGGTCCAACAACAACTCTCCACTGACCGTATGTAGCTCCGCCTTCGCCGCCGGCAGCCTGAGTGAGGATAGAATCACCGAAGCCCCATGTGGATACGAAGTAACCCATTGTAGAATCGGTCTGACCAGCAGCATACCAGTCAGTGTTCCACTGAGCGAGATCCTTGATTACGTAGCCGTTGTCATACATTGTCTTAGCGAGGTCAATGTACTTCTTGCACTCGTCATCGAGCTGAAGCTTGTTGTCTGCAACCCAAGGATTGGTTCTTGCAGCGGAGAATACCTGCCATACACCAGCGAGTGTGGAAGTAAGAGCAGTTTCGCCGTTGGAAGCGTCCTTAACCTTAGCAGCTGTATCAACGAACTTGTCCCAATCGGAAACAAGAGCCTGGAAATCATCGGGAGTTGTTACGCCGAGGTACTTCTCAGCGAGGTCAGCTCTGTAGCAGAATCCGCCTGCTGCAGCCTGCCAGGAAAGACCCTTCTGTACGCCGCTTGAAGACTTACCGATCTCAACTGTGTAGTCATAAAGGTCAGCGTAGTCAGCATCGGTGAAACCGATGTTGGAAAGGGGCTGTGTAGCATTGTCATCATTGATGTACTTAAGAGCCCAGTCAGCCTCTACGAAGAGGATATCAGCATCATTGTTAGCGTCTGCGAGGTATGCATCGTAGTTCTCAGCAGCCTCACCGCCGCCGCAGCCGAAGCTCTTTACGTTGAACTCGTCAGCTGTGTGACCGGTCTTCTCGCAGAAAAGCTTGAGCATAGGATCAATATCGTCTGTGTTCCAGCAAAGAACAGTGAGCTTGTCAGCTGCTGCGGAATCGCCCTCAGCTGCTGCTGCTTCGGTCTCACCTTCAGCTGCTGCTGCTTCGGTCTCGCCCTCAGCTGCTGCTGCAGTGGTCTCGCCCTCAGCTGCGGGAGCCTCAGTTGTTGTGCTCTCGGTGCTGCCGCCGCAAGCTGCGAATACAGAACCTGCCATTACTACAGATGAGATCATAGCAATAGTCTTCTTTAAATTCTTCATTTGATTTTCCTCCTTAAAAATATATTATACTTTCTTTTGGAAAATATAATAGCGTTTTAGGTTATCGGTTCAGATCCCTGACCGATGCTCCTTCAAGCAGACTTCCTTTGACCGACACTGGTGCCGAGTCATTGGTTATCTCCTTGTTGATCAGTGCAATGAGTCTTTTCGCCGCTTCGGCTCCAAGTCTTTCAGTATCCTGTCGGATCGTTGTGAGCTTTGGCCTCAGGACCTGTGACAGCACGATGCCATCATAACCTGCAATGGAAATGTCCTCCGGAACGGACAGCCCCAGCTCCTCCAATGCGTTTATCGCTCCGATTGCTGCAAAATCGTCCGGGAGGATAATGCACGTGGGCTTATCGCTGCAAGATAAGACCTGTTTAACGAGGAGTTCGGTACATTTGGTATCATGGTAGCGTCCCTGCAAAAGGAACTCGCTTCTGATCTTTATATTCAGGCGAACCAGAGTTTCCTTGAAAGTCCGAAGTCTTATCGAGGTAACGTCTGACGAGTCGCCGTAAATATACGCAATTTTCGTATGACCCTTGCCTGCGATGTATTCAACAAGCTGTCTCATACCCGCTTCGTTGTCAGAGACAACGGAAAGATGATTTTCGGAAGTGTGGTCGATGCTCACCATAGGAATGCTGCTCTTCATCAGCTCAACAGTTCCCTTGTCAACAAAATCGTCCACGCTCACGATGAGCACTCCGTCAACGTTCCTGTACATACAGTGTTCATAGGGTGTCATTTTTCTTTCGCCGATATTGCCGCTTATAAAGGTGATATCGTAGCCTGCGGACTCGACCTCTTTTTTGAAGCTGTCGAGGACAGATGCGAAATAGTTCTGGGTGAGACCGCTGTTGGTCTGCTCCGAGAAGAGGACTCCGATGTTATATGTACGGTTGGTTTTGAGAGCACGTGCCTGAGAATTAGGGAAATACCCCATCTTTTTTGCTGTTTCCTGGACGGTCAGCTTTGTGGTTTCACTCACATCCTTGTGATCGTTGAGCGCCTTGCTGACTGTTGCAATGGAAACTCCGCAGGCAGCTGCAATATCTTTGATTGAAACCATTATTAGGATACTCCAAATCTTAGTCGTTAATATCAACAAAGCTAAAACTCTTTAAACGTTTTCGCTTCATTGATATTAATATACAACTGTTTAACGAAAAAGTCAATGGTTTTAGTCAATTACAAGTAAAAAATTGGCTTTTTGCACAATTGGCAATATGTGATTTTCAGCATTTTGACATACAATTTTTACATTTTAAAACGTTGGTTTCAAATTTTATGTCAAATAATACTGAAAAAATATCGTAAGTTAGAATAATAATTATGCAGTTTAAAGTACAAATGCCTTAAACGGTTTCAGATTTTATTCAATTACTCTGTAATTGTCCGAAGCGTTTTCCTTTGTGGCATATTCCGAAACATTCAGCACTTCCGCTTTCAGCGATTTAGTACCCATATTTATCTCGATGATATCGCCCACTTTCACATCATAAGATGCTCTTGCGGGCTTGCCGTTGACGATGACCTTTTCCGCATCGCAGGCTTCGTTTGCAACGGTCCTGCGCTTTATAAGCCTTGTTACCTTAAGATATTTGTCAAGTCTCATACCTTTCTCCTTTAATAAAAACACGCCGCTGCGGATCACCCGAAGCGGCGCAATATGTTCTCTTATGAGATTACTTAGCGTCTACAGCGTCCTTAAGAGCCTTGCCTGCCTTAAAAGCAGGGGACTTTCTTGCAGGAACGATGATCTTTTCCTTAGTTCTGGGGTTGATAGCTTCCTTTTCCTTCTTGTCTCTTACCTCGAAAGTTCCGAAGCCTGTGAGCTGAACCTTGTCACCCTCAACGAGAGCGTCTGTAACAGCTGAGATAACGGCGTTAAGAGCCTTCTCGGAATCCTTCTTGGAAAGCTCGCTCTTCTCTGCGATTTTAGTGATGAGATCTGCCTTTGTCATTTTTGATTACCTCCGTAATTTTTTTCAGCGGCAAGTGCCGCAGATCATTGTTTTTTCGCTTTCTGCCAGTAAGCGTCAAGCGTATTTATGTCAAGGGAACGCATATCCTTCCCTTCACAGCGTACAAGGTCTTCTGTCTTTTCAAATCTGTCGGTGAATTTATCGGTGGCTCTTGTTAGCAGTTCCTCGGCATCATAGCCTTTGAGGCGGACTGCATTCACAGCCGCAAACAGCATATCGCCAAGCTCCTCCGCTTCATTCTCGGGTGTTTTTGCGGCTCTTACCTCTGCGATCTCGCTTTCGAGAGATCTGAGCGCCGCTTCCGCATCGGGAAAGTCAAGTCCCGCTCTCCGGGCACGTTTGCCTGTTTTCTGGGCACGCATAAGTGCGGGGAGGGCTGTGCATACGCTTCTTAAGGTCTCGGTGTAGGTTTCCTGATGCTTTGTCTGCTGCTTGATGTCGTTCCAGTTTTTGAGCACCTCGCCGCTGTCCGCAACGGTAACGTCACCGAAAACGTGGGGGTGTCTTACAATAAGCTTCCTGCAAACATCATTTACCGAGTCAGCGAATGTGAAATTGCCCTTTTCCTCTTCAATGCGTGCGTGGAAAACCACCTGCAAAAGAACATCTCCCAGCTCTTCCTTCATAAGCTCGCTGTCATCAAGGTCGATCGCCTCGCAGACCTCGTAGACTTCTTCAAGAAAATCCTTGCGGATAGATCTGTGATCCTGTTCTCTGTCCCAGGGGCAGCCGTTTTCCGAACGGAGTATCTCCATTATCCTGAGAAGGTCGTTTATATCATATCTGTCCTTGAACTGAAAATCCAAATTAACATCTTCTTTCCGCTTCGGGAGGATTTCGGCTGCAAAGCCTTTTGTCTGAGCCTGCAAAAGCCGTCATTTAATATATTAACCGATAAATCCAAATAATTCAAGTAGGTTTTTAAATTTTTTTAAGAAATCAGCATTTTTAACGTACTTTTTGTAATTATTCCCGTGAAATATGTACTTAATATGTAAATTATGCCGCCGAAAAGGCAGGCGGAAAGAGTGGAAACAGCGTTGCTTCCAAAATCTGACAGCTTATTGTAAACTAAAAATGCCCCCGCTCCGCAAAGCATTCCGCAGGAAAAAATTTTCAGAAACACCTTTCCGAATCCGTGAAGCTCATAGCCTGCATACTTTTTCAGCATAAAAAGCGAAGCTATGCAGATGAAAATGTAGCACACAAGTGTGGATATTGCCGCACCCGTAACGCCGAGTGTGGGCACAGACGTGAGTGTGATATTGCCTATGAGCTTCAGCACCGCTCCCGCAGCCATAAGCTTTACGGGAATATCGGCTCTGTCAGCTGCCTGGAGCACTGCAAATGCCACAGATGATATGCATACAAAGGGCACAGCCCCTCCGAGGACCTTCATAGCTTCTGCGCAGACAGATATTTCAAGCTCACGTCCGCCGAAAAGAAATCTGAGCACAGGCTCCGCAAGTGCTGCGATACCGATGCCTGCGGGGACGGATACCAGCGCTGAGGCGAGAACAGCCCCTCCCGCACATTCCCCGAGACGCTTTCTGTCACCCGAAGCTTTTGCGGCGGCAGCGGCGGGGAGCATACTTTTGCCGAACATATTTGTGACCGAGGGAACAAGGTTGAACACCGTCACCGCAAGCCCCGTGAAGCTGCCGTAAACGAAATTCGGTATATCCGCAGCTGTCACGCCCCCTGCGAGAAGCTCTGAAAACACCCGTGGGGCTTTTGCGGCAAGGACTTTCAGCGACCGCATCACCGTTACAAGGTCGATGAGCGATGTGAGATTTATGACAAGTGCGCCGATAGATGCGGGGATCGCCGTTCTTAACAGCTCACGCCTTATTGCGGAACGTTCTTTCGGAGAAAGCCTGTCCGTTCTTTTGCTGCTTTTTTCTTTCCTCTCCCTGAGCATCATATAAAGCAGTCCTGCAAATGAAGATAATGTTATTCCCAGAACTGCCGCAGCGGCGCTGTAGGGGAGTGCTCCGTCCTCAGCGCTCCTGCACCCTGTCAGTTTCACAAAAAGCAGGGGAGATGTCCTTGCGATGTAAAGGCAGCCGCAGCACAGGGACAGTCCGAATATCAGCTTTGCCGCACCCTCTATGACCTGTGAAACGGCGGTGGGGTACATATCCCTCCTGCCCTCCGCACAGCCTCTGTAGACCGATACAAGGCAGCCTGCAAGCACCGACGGGGCAATTGCGATGACCGCAGGCACAGCGGCAATATCTCCCGAGACAGCCTTGCAGAGAGGATATGCACACAAAACTATTATAAATGTGCCTGCAAATCCCACAAGCCCGAAAAGGCTCAGGGCTGTGCGCCTGACCTCACTTACCTCGTCCTCACGTCCACGTGCTGCGGCTGATGATACGGATCTTGCCGCTGCCGCAGGAAGTCCTGTGGCGGATATGGCATAAACGGGCATAAAAATGCCGTATGCCGCCGAAAAATAGCCCATTCCCGTTCCGCCAAGCATATTTGCAAGGGGTATGCGGAAAAGTGCGCCGATGACCTTGACTATAACAGCCGAAATTATAAGAACAGCCGAGCCGTAAAGAAATCCCTGCTTTTTCACATTATCACTCCCGTTAAGGCTGACAGATTTTTATTAAATTATATGTTGCCTTTTTGGAAAATATGTGGTATAATCAAATTACTATTTTTATACACAGGAGTCTGATACATATGAATTACACATTTTCCGATAAAATATCAGGTTTAAAGCCCTCTGCCATAAGAGAGATCCTCAAAGCCACCGCTGACCCGAGCATCATTGCCTTTGCCGCAGGAAACCCCGCTCCCGATGCATTTCCCGTTGAGGAGATAAGGAAAATTACTATGGATATCCTTGAAAAGAACCCCATTGCGGCTCTCCAGTACGGGGCTACCGAGGGCTATACACCACTCAGGGACGCTGTTAAGAAACGCCTTGCTTCCCAGGGCAGCTTTACCGACAGAGACGAGCTTATCATCACCTCGGGCGGTCAGCAGGCTTCCGAGCTTTCCTGCAAGATCTTCCTCAATGAGGGCGACACGCTCATCTGCGAAAGTCCCAGCTTCATCGGCTGTCTGAATGCATTCCGTTCATATAACGCTCACCTTGCAGGTGTTGAGATGGACGACGAGGGTATCAGCATTGCAGGTCTTGAAGAGGCTGTGAAGAACAACAAAAACTGCAAGCTCCTTTACATTATCCCCAATTTCCAGAACCCCTCGGGAAGATGTATGTCCGCTGCAAGAAGAAAGGCTGTTTATGAATTTGCCTGCGCTCACGACCTTATAATAATCGAGGACAATCCCTACGGCGAGCTGAGATTTGCGGGAGAGGACATTCCCTCCGTTAAGTCTCTCGATACCGAGGGCAGGGTCATCTATGCGGGAAGCTTTTCAAAGGTAGTATCTCCCGGAATGAGAGTGGGCTTCATTGCCGCAGCTCCCGAGATAATCTCCAAGATAGTTGTCTGCAAGCAGGTATCCGATGTTCATTCAAATATCCTGGCTCAGATGATATGCCACAGAATACTCACCGAGTACGATTTCGATGCACATATTGCGTCACTTAAGCAGATATACAAGAGAAAGTACACCATTATGGCTGATGGCATCAGGAAATACTTCTCCTCAAAGGTGACAGTTACCGAGCCTCAGGGCGGACTTTTCATTTGGGGCACACTTCCCGAGGGCAGCGATATGCTTGATTTCTGCAAAAAGGCTATTGAGCGCAAGGTTGCTGTAGTTCCCGGAACTGCTTTCCTTACCGATGAGAACGCAAAGACAACAAGCTTCAGAATGAATTTCTCCACACCTACAGATGAACAGCTCACAGAGGGCTGCAAGATACTGGGTCAGCTCACAAAGGAGCTTTACGGAGAATAATATCACGGATATGATCTTATATACGGGAAATGCGGCGGACGTATTTCCCGTATTTTGTAACTATCATTGACTGAGCTGTTATTGATACTAGAGCGTATCTGAAAAGAAAAAGTTGCACAAAAAGCCCTCAAATGGTATAATAAAAGAAAAAGCCAAAGGAGAAGTGCAAATGGGCACAAAACGATATGAATTAAGTGATGAACAGTGGGAACAGATCAAGGAAATGTTTCCCAGAGCAAAAACGGGAAGACCACCCAAGGATAACAGAATGATGATGAATGCAATTCTATGGCTTGCACGCAGCGGAACTGCGTGGGCAGATATTCCTGAACGCTATGGTTCATACAAAACAGTATACAGTCGTTTGGTCAGGTTCACGATTCCAAGGCGGCAGTAGATGTTTTATCGGGGATTAATATATCAGGCAGTAATATTCTCGGCGATAAAGCCTATGGAACAGAAAATTAGAGCTTTTCGCAGAGTTGCTACTCGTTATGATAAGCTTGCTTCATCGTTTTTTGCTTTCGTACACGCCGCTTCCATTTGGCTTTTGTCTAAATAATACAACTCTTTTAAATTTTCAGATACGCTCTAGTATAGAATAAAAACGGGTTATAAAGTGGGTTATTTATAAAAGAAGAAGCCACGCAAACGGTTTGTTTACGTGGCTTTTGTTGGTGCGCTGCAAGGGACTCGAACCCCTGACCTACTGGTTCGTAGCCAGTCACTCTATCCAGCTGAGCTAGCAACGCATCTTCAATCAACTATTATATTATATCACTCTGATTTCCATTTGTCAAGCATTTTTCAAAAAAAACTGAAAATATTTTCTTGCAGCCCATTTCGCACTATTGACAGACCGTTATCCGTCTGATGTATGGAAATAGAGCTGCGGGAAAAATTCCGCAGCTCATTTTTATAGTATTAATTATCAGCAATCAACAGCAATTTCAAGGATAGGCTCTGCAACGGAAGCTCCCGCAGGAACCATAGGCAGAACGTTGATGTCCTTGTCGATAATGCAGTTGATGAGAACAGGCTTGCCGCAGGAAACTGCGTGTTCAAGCTTTTCTCTTACCTCGCTCTTCTTTGTGATGGTGACAGGCTCAATGCCGAATGCCTTTGCAAGAAGCTCGAAATCTGTGGGCTTTTCAAGGGTAGTCTGGGAAAAATGGCAGTTGTAGAAAAGTCTCTGCCACTGTCTTACCATTCCGAGAACGGTATTGTTGAAAACAAGCTCGATAACGGGCATCTGATACTTTGAAAGGGTGGAAAGCTCGGTCATATTCATATAGAAGCTGCCGTCGCCCGCAATGTTCACAACCGTCTTGTCAGGGTTGCCCACCTTTGCGCCGATAGCTGCGCCGAGACCGTAGCCCATTGTTCCGAGACCGCCCGATGTGGCAAAGCTCTTGGGATTTTTGAATGGGAAATACTCCGCAGTCCACATCTGATGCTGTCCGACCTCAGTGGTAATGATAGCGTCTCTGTTTGTGATGTCTGCAAGAGTTTCAAGAACATACTGAGGGAGAACCGCTTCTTCGTCAGCCCCTACCTGATGTAAAGGATAGGTCTTTTTCCACTCGGCTATCTGAGCCATCCATTCGGGATGGCTTATCCTGTCCATAGCCCTGAGCTTTCTGTTTATCTCGGTGAGAACGAGTTTTACATCACCCTGAACGTGAACATCGGCAGGAACATTCTTGTCAAATTCCGCAGGGTCGATCTCGATATGTACTATCTTTGCATTCTTTATATTTTCGCAGAATGAAGCTGTGCTGCAGGTAACACGGTCGGAAAATCTTGAACCGAGAACAACGATAACATCGCTGCTTGTAAGTGCAAGAGATGATGTCTTTGTGCCGTGCATACCGAGCATTCCTGTGTATCTGGGGCTTTCGTTGTCAAAGGAAGCCATACCCATAAGGGACATTGCAACGGGTGCGTCAATAAGGTCTGCAAATTCTGCAAGCTGAGACTCAGCATTTGCAAGAACAACGCCGCCGCCTGCAAAGATAAAAGGTTTCTTTGCCGATGCAATGACCTTTACAGCCTCGTCGATCTCGGCATTGTCAACACTTGCGCTGTGACCCTGAACGGGCTTCGGCTCATACTCGCACTTTGCAGCTGTAATGTCCTTGGGGATATCAATGAGAACGGGACCCTTTCTGCCGTCATTTGCGATAAAGAAAGCTTCTCTGATAACATCAGCAAGGTCATTTACGTCCTTGACGATGTAGTTGTGCTTGGTGATAGGCATTGTGATGCCTGTGATGTCCACCTCCTGGAAGGAGTCAAGACCGAGAAGGCTTGTGCCCACATTTCCCGTAATGGCAACAAGAGGAATGCTGTCCATATTTGCGGTGGCAATGGCTGTAACAAGGTTTGTTGCACCCGGACCCGAGGTCGCAATTACAACGCCTGTCTTGCCCGTTGTACGGGAATAGCCGTCAGCGGCGTGACCTGCGTTCTGCTCGTGAGATGTGAGGATATGGGTTATCCTGTCGCTGTAATCGTAAAGTGCATCGTAAATATTAAGCACTGCGCCTCCGGGATAACCGAAAACCGTATCCACTCCCTGCTCTAAGAGGCATTCGAGAATTATCTGAGAACCGTTAAGAAGCATTTTTAATTGATCGTTCCTTTCCTAATGCTTATTATAAGTCTGCCTTGAATATTCTCATCTGCACCAAGCTGCAAAGGGGGTATCCCTCAGTCCGTATTCGCAGGGTATTGCGTAGAACCCTCCGTGCGGCATACCCGCTGCTGCATTAAGCATATTTAAAGCACAATAACTTTATTATTTTAGCATATTCCGCAAAATATGTCAACGGTTTTGCGGGAAATATGCCATAATTACTTGTCCTGTGGGGAATTTTCTTACATATTTTCCACAGTTTCAATTCCGAGGATATCAAGATGCCTGATTATCATTTTTCTTGTGAGAGCTGCAAGAGCAAGCCAGCTTGCCTTTTTCTTTTCATCGGTCTCGTTGATGATGTGGTTCTCGTGGTAGAAGCCCGAGAATGAGACCGCAAGCTGATATGCATTTTCGCAGATGTAGTTGGGAGCCTTTTCAGCCATAGCCCTGTCAAACACATCGCCTGTCATAAGCATTTTCAGTATAAGCTCACGCTCGCTGTCGGTGTAGATGCCCGAAAGCTCAGCCTTTGCGTCCCCTGCCTTTTTCATTATGGAGTTTATACGTGAAACGGTGTAGAGAAGGTAAATTCCCGTTTTGCCCTCAGCGGACATAAACTTGTCAAGGTCGAAAATGTAGTCCTTGGAGCGGTGATTGATAAGGTCGCCGAACTTTATGGCAGCCATACCGAGCTTTCGTGCATAGTCCTCCTTGTCCTCGTCGGAAACGAGCTGAGAACCTTCAAGGCGCTGCAAAGACGCATTTGTAACAGTGTCGATAAGGTCGGAAAGGCGCATAACTCCGCCGTCACGGGTCTTGTAGGGCTTGCCGTCCGTGCCGTTCATAGTGCCGAAGCCCAGAAATTCAAGGTCGGTGCTGTCGGGAACGAGCTGTGCTCTTCTTGCGCAGCGGAATACCTGAGTAAAATGAAGCTCCTGACGGTTATCAACCACATACCATATCCTGTCGGGGGCAAAATCCCTGTTTCGCTGGATAATGGTGGCAAGGTCGGTAGTGGCGTAAATGCTGGAATTATCTGACTTTCTCACGATAACGGGAGGCATAGGAGCCTTGTCATCCTCCTTGGCAACGTCAACAACAAGTGCGCCGTCGCTCTCATAGGAAAGGTGCTTGTTCTCCAGTATCTTCATAAGCTCGGGGATATATTTGTCAGCGTCGCTCTCGCCGTACCAGTAGTCAAAATCAACGCCAAGCTTGCTGTAATTGCTCTTAAGGTCGGCAATGGACACACGGAGTATCTCTTTCCAAAGTGCGATATATCCGGGTCTGCCGTTCTGAAGCTCAAAGGTGGCAGTGTGAGCCTTGTCCTTGAAAGCCTCGTCCTCCTTGCTCTTCTTGCTTGCGGTGGGATAAACCTCGCAGAGCATTTCCGCATTCAGAGGGAAAACACTGTCCTTATCGGGGTCAAAATCAGCCGCAAAGCATCTTTCCCCAGGAAATCTCTCTTCAAGCTCAGTGATAACGAGACCTATCTGAAGTCCCCAGTCGCCAAGGTGAACATCGCCGTAGACCTTGTTTCCGCAGGCACGGGCAAGCCTTTTGAGAGCCTCGCCGATGATAGCGGAGCGAAGATGTCCGATATGGAGGGGCTTTGCAACGTTTGGTCCGCCGTAATCTATTACAATAGTATCGGGCTTTTCAGCCTGAGGAATGCCGCAGAAGCTGTCGCTGTCGATCGAAGCGGCGATCTCAAGCATATATTCATCGGTAAGTGTAAGGTTCAGAAAGCCGGGCTTTACAACCTCAGCCTTGCTGAAAATGCTTTCTTCTCTGAGGACTGCCGCAACGTCCTCGGCTATCATAAAGGGAGCCTTATGGTAAAGCTTTGCTCCCGCAAATGCTCCGTTGCACTGAAACTGGCAGAGGTCAAGTCTGTCAGAAGCGGTGACTGTGCCCATTTTCGGGTCATATCCGCACTTTTCAAATGCCGCCGAAACGATCTCGGTCAGCTTTTTTGTAATTGACTGCATTTTTATATCAATCCTTCCGAAAAATAGTCCTTTTGTCATTTTAACATATTTTTTTCCATAAGTCAATTGATTTCAAGGATTTTTGCAGGGGTGAAAATTGCAATATAAAATGTCACCAAAGAATCAGAGGAAGATTTAGCGTAAGTGATACTAAACACCATTTAAAAACAAGATAAAATCCAATCTCTTCCGGTAATGCTTTTAATGGTTTCATTGGACAATGAGCAGATAGTATCACAAAGTCTGTCAACAACCTTTTGAAGCGTTTGAAACACTTCATTTTTAAAACCACGTTTTCTTATCTCTTTCCATATCTGCTCGATCGTATTCATTTCCGGCGTATATGGCGGAATAAAAACAAGTTCAATATTTTCAGGTATTCTTAATGAACCTGATTTATGCCAAGCAGCTCCGTCACATGCCAATATGATCTTATCTCTTGGAAATGTATTCGATAACTCTTCCAAAAACACATTCATACTTTTGGTATTGCAATATGGCATAACAACAAAACAGCTTTCACCTGTAAGCGGTTCAACTGCACCATATACATATCTGTATT